>JBPOJC010000019.1:0-45163 GCA_052034135.1 Caldisericota bacterium
TAACTGCTGCTATAACAAAAGTTTTATCTTCTCTTGGAAGAACTCAAGCTAAGTCATTCTATGAGATAGATAATGCTCCAGAAGAAAGAGCAAGAGGTGTTACTATAAATGTTCACCATGCAGAATATGAAACAGAGAATAGACATTATGCTCATATAGATTGCCCTGGTCATGCTGACTACATAAAGAACATGATAACTGGTGCAGCACAAATGGATGGAGCAATTCTTGTTGTTTCTGCTGTTGATGGTCCAATGCCCCAAACAAGAGAGCATATTCTGCTTGCAAAACAGGTAAACGTTCCAAGAATTGTTGTATTCCTTAACAAAATTGATGCAGTAGATGACCCAGAACTTATTGATCTTGTGGAAGAAGAAGTGAGAGACCTTCTAAAAAAGTATGGATTTCCTGGCGACGAAGTACCAGTTATAAGAGGTTCTGCGCTTAAAGCCTTAGAAGAGCAAGGAGACCTCTCAAGAAATAATCCAAATACTAAACCAATTTGGGATTTAGTTGATGCACTTGATAACTATATTCCTATTCCTGAAAGACCATCTGATAAACCATTCCTTATGCCTGTAGAAGATGTCTTTACAATAACAGGTAGAGGAACAGTTGTTACAGGTAGAATTGAAAGAGGAATAATTAAAGTAGGCGATGAGGCTGAAATAGTAGGTTTGTCTCGTGAGAGAAGAAAAACAGTAGTAACTGGTATAGAAATGTTTAGAAAAATTCTTGATGAAGGTCATCCAGGTGACAATGTTGGATTACTTCTCAGAGGTGTAGACCATTCTGAAGTAGAAAGAGGTCAGGTCATAGCAAAACCAGGCTCAATTAACCCTCATACAAAATTTGATTCAGAAGTTTACATTCTCTCAAAAGAAGAAGGTGGAAGACATAAAGCTTTCTTTACAGGTTATCGTCCGCAGTTCTATATAAGAACAACAGATGTTACTGGCGAAATACAATTACCAGAAGGAGTAGAAATGGCTATGCCTGGCGACAATGTAAAAATGACAGTTACTCTTATCTACCCTGTTGCCCTTGAAGAAGGACTTCGTTTTGCAATAAGAGAAGGCGGTAGAACAGTGGGAGCAGGCGTAGTAACTAAGATAATTGAATAAATTAATTAATAGTAAAAAGAGGTATTATAGTTAGAAAATGGCTAAGAGTAAAAATAGAGAAATAATTACGCTTGAATGTAGTGCTTGCAAAAGAAGAAATTATACTACCACAAAAAATCGAAAAAATGATTCGGACAGGTTAAATATTAAAAAATATTGTAAGTTTTGCAGAAAACATATAGAGCATAAGGAGGTTAGATAGGCCCGTAGTTCAATTGGTAGAGCATCGGTCTCCAAAACCGAGTGTTGGGGGTTCGAGTCCCTCCGGGCCTGTTTGAATAAAATGGCTAAACAAAGTAAAATTTCTGACTTTTTCAGAGATGTAAAAATTGAACTTTTTCAGAAAGTTACATGGCCATCAAGGAAAGTATTGTTAGAAGTAACAGGCGTTGTATTGATTTTTGTTATTATTTGGGCTGTTTTTGTTGGTGTCGTTGATTTTGTTTTTGCAAAGGCACTGGAAGCATTTCTTAATTTTGCAAAAGGCGGGTAGTTAGAGCTTTTAATTATGTCTGAAATTAAAGAAGAAATTAAAGAAGAAAAAACAAGAAACAATATTAATTGGTATCTCGTAAGTGTTTACTCTGGCTATGAGGATAAAGTAAAAAAGAATCTTTTGCAGAAAATAAAATCGCTTGGGAAAGAAGACAAAATATTGAGAATAGAGGTGCCTATTGATTATCAGGTAAGACTTAAGAATGGTAAAAGAGAAGTTGTTCCAGAAAGAGTTTATCCTGGATATGTGTTAATTGAAATGATTTTGGACGATGAAACTTGGCTTATAATAAGAAATACCCCTTATGTTGTTGGGTTTGTAGGCAGTGAAGGTAAACCAACTCCGCTTAGTGATGAAGAGGTTAAGAAAATGTTACTAAGAGTGGGGGTCGACGAAGCTAAAGCTAAACTGAATTTTGACATCAATGATTCTGTAAAAATCGTTGGTGGCCCTTTTGATGGTATGATAGGTGTAGTTGAAGAGATTAATAAAGAAACCGAGAAAGCAAAGGTTCGATTAATGCTGTTTGGGCGTGATATGCCCGTGGAATTAGATTTTGTTAATATTGATAAAATATAATAAAAACATAAAAAGAGGTGTAATTAATTAATGGCTAAAAAAATTACCGGAATAGTAAAATTGCAAATTCCTGCGGGACAAGCAACGCCGGCACCACCAGTTGGTCCTGCGTTAGGCCAAAAGGGTATAAATATTATGCAGTTTTGTAAAGAATTTAATGACAGAACTAAAGATCAACAAGGTATTATTGTACCAGTTGTTATCACTGTTTATCATGATAGGTCATTTGATTTTATTGTAAAAACCCCACCAGTATCTGCTTTAATAAAGAAAGAATTAAAGATTGAAAAAGCATCGGGTGACCCATTAAGGAAAAAGATAGGCAGGTTATCTAAAGAACAAGTTTTAAGAATTGCAAATATAAAGATGAAAGATTTAAATACACTTGATTTAGAAGCAGCAACAAAAATGGTTGCAGGCACTGCTAAATCTATGGGAATAGAGGTTTAGTCTTTCAATTGGTGAAGGAGCAATAAAAGAATGAGTGGTAAGAAATATTTAGAAGCTTTGAAGCTTATTGAAAACAGAGAATATGATCTAGATGAGGCATTGGATCTTTTACCTAAAATCAAAACAGCAAAATTTGATGAGACAGTTGAAGTGTCTCTGTTGCTTGGTGTAGACCCAAAACAATCAGATCAGAATGTTAGAGGTGTCGTTAACCTGCCATCAGGAACAGGTAAAAGTGTTAAAGTTTTAGTTTTTGCAAAGGGAGAAAAAGCAAAAGAAGCCCAAGAAGCTAATGCTGACTATGTTGGTGCAGATGACTTAGCCAAAAAAATTGAAGACGGCTGGCTTGATTTTGATGTAGTTATTGCTACACCAGATTGTATGGATGTTGTTGGAAAGTTAGGTAAAATTCTTGGTCCACGCGGTTTAATGCCTAACCCAAAATTAGGCACCGTTACAAATGACATAGCAAAAACTATTAAAGACGCAAAGGCTGGAAGAATAGAATTTAGGGTTGATAAATTTGGTAATATTCATGCACCAGCTGGAAAATCTTCTTTTAATAAAGAAGATTTAGCAAAAAATATTTATGCTTTAATAGAAGCGATTATACGTGCAAAGCCACCAAGTGCAAAAGGGCAATATATTAGGCAAGTTTTCCTTAGTTTGACAATGAGTCCTTCTATAAAGCTTAATGTTAATAAATTACTTAAATCATTGAAAAATTAAATTATTACTTTTCCCTAAGAAATTGAGTATTCTTAAAGGAGTTTAATTCGCTTAAATAAAAAAGCGAACTCATCGAGGGAAAGCAATTATAAAGTTTATTAGATTTCACTTTAGAGTTTAAATTGCCTTCCCTTTTTGAAAGGTTTTTTAGGGAAGGCAATTTTTTTTGAAAGGAGGTAAATTTGCTTACTCGTACTGAGAAAGAAAAATTAATTGAAGAAATTTCGGAATTATGGGAGAATTCAAAAGGTATTGTTTTCTATAATTTCGAGAAAATGCAAGCTAATGAAGCTGTTGAATTCAGAAAGGAAATAAAGAATTCTAATTTAAGAGCTTCTGTTTTGAAAAACACTCTATTGAAAAAAGGAGCCGAAAATGCTGGTATTGAAATTACTGAAAAAGAAAAAGGTATCTTTTTACGACAAACCGGCATAGTTTATTCTTCCGAAGATCCTTTAGTTCCTTGTAGAGTTATTTATAGCTTTTTTAGAAAAAGCGGCAAACCAGTTATCAAGGGCGGATATATTGATGGAAGATTTTTAAGCCCGAACGATGTTTTTGAATTAGCTGAAATACCATCTAAAGAAGCTGTTTATCAAAGATTAGCTTCTACTCTAAATGCACCAGTAGGTAAACTTGCTGTTGCATTAAATGCAATTCTATCAAAATTAGTTTATGCAATTAATGAAGTAAAAATTAAAAAAGAAAAAAATAATTAATGGGAGGAATATTAAAATGAATAAAGAAGAAATAATAAATGAAATTGAAAAAATGTCAGTTTTAGACTTAGTTGAGTTAATCAAAGCTATTGAGGAGAGGTTTGGGGTATCTGCCCAAATGCCTATGGCTTTTGCTCCACAATCTGGACCATTACAAGCAGCAGGAGCCGCACAGGAGGCTGCCAAAACTGAATTTGATGTAGTTTTAACCGATGCTGGTTCACAAAAAATACAGGTAATTAAAGTAGTCCGCGAAATTACAGGCTTGGGTCTTAAGGAAGCAAAAGAACTTGTTGATAGCGCTCCAAAAGCCATTAAAGAAAAAGTAAGCGAAAAAGAGGCTAACGATATTAAAGATAAATTAGTTAGTGCTGGCGCAACAGTGGAAATAAGATAAAGAAAGTTGTAAATTTTAGTTTTTTGTTTTTAAATTTTGCTTTTGTGAGTTGAACTTTTATGTAAGGGAATTATTATATTAGGTAATTAATTTTATTTTTGGAGGTGAGATAATATTGGTTAACTTAAGTAATGGTTGGAGGCGTTTTTTAGTTTCGCGTGTAATTGATTATCTTGTTTCTAATCCGAAGAAGAACTTGCCTCGAGCACTGAATATTGCCAAGATGTTAGCTTTTGGCGATCAGAAAAAAACAGTCCAGAATGTAATTGATATGTATAATAATCCAAACCATGCTTGTCCGAAGTACTTTGACAAAATTTTTACAAACATAAACAGAAACTTTATTATAAAGGCTTTTACTAATTTTCTTGTAAACGCTACATGGGATGGCGATCGTAAAAGAAAACAGATAGAGAAAAAAGAAGGAATTCACGTACCCTACTTCCTTCTCATTGACCCAACAGAGAAATGTAATCTCAAGTGCGAGGGTTGTTGGGCAGGTAATTATGAACAGGCTGCAACAATGGATAAAGAGCTTTTTTCTTCTATTTTAGATCAAGCAAGGGATTTAGGGATTTATTTCATTACTATTTCTGGTGGAGAACCATTTATGTATCCTTATCTACTTGATGTCCTTGAAGAGAAAAACGACATGGTTTTTCAAATTTATACTAATGGCACTTTTTTTGATGAAAAAGTTGTCCAAAGAATAGCAAAAATGGGTAATGTTTTTCCAGCTATTAGTATTGAAGGATTTGAAGAGAGGACAGATGCACGTAGAGGTAAGGGGATTTTTAAGAGACTAATGAATAATATTGACGTATTGAGGAAATGGAAAGTTCCATTTGGATTTTCAGTTACTGTTACAAGAGACAACATTGATGAAGTTTCGAGTGAAGAGTTTGTAGATTTTATGGACAAAAAAGGTGCATTTTTATGCTGGTATTTTATGTATGTACCTATTGGAAGAAATCCTAATTTTAAGATGATGCTTACGCCCGAGCAAAGAAAAGAGTTTTTTGAAAAAATCAGTTATTATAGAAGAGTTAAACCAATAGTTTTAGCAGATTTCTGGAATGACGGTGAAGCAGTTTCAGGGTGTATAAGCAGTGGCAGGAGATATCTTCATATAAATGCAAAAGGTGATGTGGAGCCCTGTGCGTTTGTTCATTTTGCTGTTGACAACATTAAAGATAAGAGTCTTAAGGAATGCTTAAATTCTGACTTCTTGAGATTTTTGCAATCCAAAATACCTTTTTCTGATAATTTAAGAAGACCATGCATGATTATTGATAATCCGTGGGTATTAAGAGAAGCTGTTCAAAAATATAATGCTCGTCCTACTTGTGGAGAAGCTGACGATATCCTTGATGAGCTTAAAGATTCAATTGATAATTATGCATATTCATGGCAGAAAGTAGCAGATGAAATTTGGAATGCAAAAAAGCAGCAAACTGCTGATAAGGATAAGGACTTAGTTACGAGTGTGAAAAATTAGCATTTTTTTCCTAATATGTGGAATAAGTAGTTTTATTGCATACTTTTTGGCTGATTACGTTGAGTATAAAGGAAAGTTTCTAAATTACAGTAAGTTTTTAAGTCACAGTAGTGTAATATTACTACTTATTTCAGTAACAGGATTTGTTGTTTTTTCACCTAAATGGAACATTCCTTTATTTGTAAAATTGATTTTTTCAGTTCTTAGTATTATTGCGTTTATATATCTATATAGAGCATTATTCATTGAAGTTGCTTTTTATAAAGATGCGAAAGAAAAAATAATAAAAACTGGAAGTTATAAGTTTTGCAGACATCCAGGAGTGTCACTACTTTTACTACTGTTAATTTTCTTATCTCTATCAAGTGGTTCTATCTATTTATTTTATTGTGCATTTTTGTTTTCTACTTTAAATTTTTTTGTTGCATTGTTCGAGGACAAAATATTTCTTCCCCATAAATTTAAAGAATATGAAGAATACAGGAAAAACACTCCTTTTTTATTTCCAAAATTATGAGTGTATTGGAGTTAGCAGGTTTAAAAAATGATTATTGCAGTAATTTCAGATATACATGCCAATTTAGAAGCTTTAACAGTAGCGATTAATTTTATCTTAGAAAGAAATGCATCCAAGATATTGTGTTGTGGCGATATTGTTGGATATGGGCCTGATCCTTCAGCTTGCATTAATCTTCTAAGGAGATACGATTTTAAATCAGTTTATGGAAATCACGATAAAGCAATTTTAAAAGATTTTATTGGAATCTATTTCAATGAAGATGCCCTTGTTGCACTAAATATTCAGAAGAATTTGATTGATGCAGAACAAAATAAATTCATAAGGAAACTTCCATTTACAATTTTAGAAGACGATTACATATTGACTCATAGTTTTTTAAGTAAGCAAGATCCTTACAAATACGTTCTTGATGAAAGGACAGCTTTAGAAAATATGGCTCTCACAAAAAAGCAGATATTATTTATAGGACACTCTCATATTCCTGCATGCATAGTTTTCGAAGGAGAACAAATTAAATTTATAAATGCTTTTAATGGGCTTCGTGTGAATGTCGAAAAAGGTAAAAGATATTTGATTAATGTTGGCAGCGTTGGGCAACCAAGGGATGGTAACCCTAAATTGTCAGTTTGCTTGTATGATACTGAAAATAATTTAATCGAGATTGTAAGGCTTCCCTATAAATTTGATTTAACAATGAAAAAAATGATAGATTTAGGATTTCCCAAGAATCTTTATAAACGTTTAAGTTTAGGGCTATAAAAATTTGTAACCTTTTTAACATTTTTAAGGTATTTATATATGAATACATTACCCTTCTTAAAGTAGAGTCAAAGAAGAGTAAGCTCTTATTTGTGAGTTGTATCAGAGGTATTAAAGGAGCTTGCTCTTCTTTACTTTTTTAGGTATTTTCCATTTATTAATTCAATAAATCCTTTTAACTCAAGTTCTGTTAAAGTTATCATTACTTCATTAGCTTTAAGCCCGGTTTTATCTATTATATCATTTAAACTTGCACCACTTGAATTATTAATGCTATTTAAAATAATATTTTCTTTATCGGAAAGCTGAATATTATTAAAAAGTTTAGAATCTTGTAGTTCAATTGAGTCTTTCGGATAAATGTCAGTAACATTTAAAAATGGAATTGCTCCGCTTTTTATTAACTGATTTGTGCCTTTACTTTGTTCTGAATAAATGCTTCCTGGGACGGCATATACATCCTTTCCCTGATCAAGGGCATAGTCTGCTGTTATTAATGCTCCACTTTTTTCTGAAGCCTCTACAACTATTACTCCATCTGATATAGCGCTTATTATTCTATTTCTAACAGGAAAATTTATGTTTAGCGGATTAGTTGAAAAAGGAAATTCAGAAATTAATGCACCACTACTTTCTATTTCTTCTTTTAATTTTTTATTTTGTTTTGGGTAAGTTATATCCACTCCACAGCCGAGAACTGCGTATGTTCTACCTTTAGCATCTATTGCTCCTCTATGTGCACTACTATCTATTCCATAAGCCATACCCGAAACTACTATTACTTTTCTTTGACCAAGCTGAAATCCTGTATCATAAGCTACTTTTAGTCCATATGCTGTGGCTTTTCTTGACCCAACTATGGCAATAGTTTTAATTGGTGGTCCAAGCTCTCCTTTAATATAAAGGACTGGTGGAGAATTTTTTATATCTTTAATTGATATGGGGTAATCTTTGGAATTATATTCTATTATCTTTGCATTTAGTTTTAATGCTTTTTCAAGTTCACTTTCAACGAAATTTGTAGCAGTCTTACTATTTACCATATCGAGGATCTTATCCGGAAGTTCGTTTATGTTAAGGTCTTTAATTTCGTCGAATTGTTTATATTTAAGAGTTTTTTCGGCATATATGAGGTAAGTATATCTTAAATATAGATTAGATATCATTAATTATAATAGAGCATTATTGCATCAGAAATGACATTTTGAAGATGCCCTGAAACCTTATTCATAACCTCTATGACTTCTTCATGACTTAACGGATTAGGAGAAATGCCAGCTGCATAGTTAGTGCATATCGCAATAGTTGAATATCCTAAGTTTAGTTCTTTAGCTAAAGCTACTTCTGGATATCCTGTCATCCCAACAATTTCTCCTCCAAGGGTTGAATAAGCTTTTATTTCTGCTTTTGTTTCAAAACGTGGACCCTCAGTAATAATCATTGTTAAATCTTTTAGGTAGTCTATTTTATTTTTTATAAAACTTTCTTCTAATAGATTATTTAATTTTTTTGAGTAAGGTTCTGTCATATCAGTGTGTCCTGCTCCACCCTTAAAACTATCAAAATATGTTGAATTTCTACTTTTAGTAAAGTCAATAAATTGATAGCAAGTTCCAAACATTCCAGGTTTAAAGTCAAGCCTTAGTGAACCTACAGCTGATGTAGAAATAATATCTTTCACACCACATTCTTTAAAAGCAAGAATATTGGCTCTAAAGTTTATCTTGTGAGGTGGTATTTCATGCTTTTCGCCATGTCTCGGTAGAAAGTATATGGTGAATCCTTTAATATTGATAACTTTAAGATTTGCAGAACCAAACTCAGTTTGTATCTCTGCTTCTTCTTTTAGTTCTCCTAAATTGTAAAGGCCGGAACCACCAATTATCCCTAATTTTTTCTCATTCATTTAAAAATACTTTTTTACCAGTTATTCTTTCTGCTTGTTTCCTTGCTTCTTTTCTTATTAGTTCTTCATCAAAGGATAAAATTTTGTTATTTTCCATGATAATTTTTCCATCAACTATTACAGTATCTACTTCATTTCCATATGTTGCATATGTAAGGTTTGATTCAAGAGAGAATGCTGGTGTTAAGTTAGTTTTACTAATGTCTATTAGGATTAAATCAGCTATACCTCCTTCTTTTATTTCACCTATTGCTCCGTCCCATAAATAATTTCCTGGAACAGAAGTAGCCATTTTTAATATCTCTCTTGCTGGTAAGGATGTTGCATCTAAAGTAGAAACTTTACTTAAAAAAGAAGCAAGCCTCATTTCATGCCACATATTTAAGCTATTATTAGATGCTGCTCCATCAGTTCCGATAGATACTTTTATACCTTTATTAAGCATATCTTGAACAGGAGCTATACCTGAAGCAAGCTTCACATTTGATGATGGGTTATGTGCAACTAAAACATTTTTTTCTTTTAGTATCTCGATTTCCTCCTGAGTTAAATGAACACAATGAGCAGCTACAGTTTTTCCGTCCATTAATCCTGTCTCGGCAACTTTAAGAATTGGGGGTTTCCCGAATTCTTTTGTCAATTCTTCTATTTCGCCTCTTGTCTCATTTAAGTGTATATGTACGCCTGTATTTAGTTTTTTTGAAAGGTTTGCAACTTCTTTTAAGTATTCTAAAGAGCAGGTATATGGTGCATGTGGACCCAAATAAACTTTTACTCTTCCATCTGCATAATTATTAAAATTATTAAAAAAGTTTTCAGAATCAATTAACCCTTTTTTCCCATTAATACCGATTAGACCATAAGATAAAATACATCTTGACCCAGCAACTTTTACGGCAGAAGCTACTTCCTCCATAAAGAAGTACATATCAACAAATGTGGTACAGCCAGTTCTTATAAGTTCAGCTAAGCCAAGAAGAGTACCTACATAAATTGCTTCAGGGTCTAATCTTCTTTCTACTGGAAATATTTTCTTGTTTAACCAGACATTTAGAGGTAAATCATCGGCATATCCTCTCATTAAGACCATTGGAATATGAGTATGACAATTTATTAATCCGGGAAAAGCAAGCTTGTTTTTACCATCAATTATTTTTATTTCTTCGTTAGATTGCTCTACAATGTTTTTAGAGATTGATTTTATTTTGTTATTATCTATGAGTATATCTACTGTTTTAACGTTTTCATCGCTATCAGAAAAATCTAAAATACTTGCATTTTGAATAAGAATTTTAGACATTAAACTTGAGGTAATTCTATATTTATATCTTTATTTATTCCTGTTATCGTAAATGATAATTTCTGTTTTATAATTTCACCATTTTCATCAGGTGATTCTTCGTAAAGGTCCGCTCTTAAAAGAGCATAAGTCCTTGAATCTAAATAAAATGTTATTTCTTTCTTTCCACCAAGGATATTCCACTTTGCTGTAAATGGTTTTGTTTGAATTGCAATAAGTTCCTTATCATCTTTGCTCATGTTTCTTTCAGCCAATTCATCCTCCGTATAAAGACTACCGTTAATTGATTCATACAGAGTTATAGGAGCAGATCCAGCTACAAAAGAAGCAGGTTCATTTGGATCTCGAAATATCTGTAGTATATCGAGTGGCTCTTGAAGTTTTACAATGGAAACATCTTCTTCCTTTGTTTTTATCCAATTCTTATTTTGGTCATCCCTATAATAAATTGTGTTCTTTGTATGAATTATTTCTCGCTCAACAACAGTATTGCCGAGCCTATCATCTTCAGCATATTTAAATCTTAAAATACCATCTTTACTTAAAGAGTACAGCATATATGAAGTTTTTTCTTCTTCTTTGCCTATTGCGGTTTTCCATGTGTATCTAAAGTTGTAGCTGAAGTATGAAGTTAAATCTTTACTTGTGTAATCCAATATATTACTAAATGTAAGAGGTTCTAACATTATCTCTACATTAGTAACAGAGCCAATCCCTTTTTGATTTATTTTCTTAATAACTGGCTTAAACCCACTTTTTTCTATTATAAGTTCAACAGGTTTAAATATAGGTTTATAGGCAACAAACCGACCTTCATTATCTGTATAATAATATTTATCATTAATCCTTATTGAAACATCAGCCATTGGCTTTTGCTCAATCGAATTTATTACCAGACCTTGAATTTTTGTTCCTGTAAAAGAGAAATAAAAGAAAAGAGAAACAATTATAAGTACTATAACTAATATTATTGTCCACAATAACGATTTTTTCATATTATATTTCCTCCTTTAAAAAAGGGGTTTTTAAGTGAACAATTACTGTAAACTATCAGCAATTCTCCAGATATTATCTGCTTCTTTTACAACAACATATTGACCGAAAGAAGTAGTTTCTCTCCCTTTTTCTCTCGTTTTTAAACTAAAGGATACTATCTTTTGACTTTTTCTTTTTGTGTCAGTTACTGAATTGATTTTAACTCCCACATAAACAGTGCCATGTGCTCTTGCGTTTTCAAATAATGCTGTAAATTCTTCAAGAGTGCCTTTTGATTGCTTAAAATTACCAGTTAATAATTCGTATGCTTTTGAATAATCTTCATTGACTATGTAATTAAAGTAGTCTTTAACTGTTTTTTGAGGGGAAGAAAGAACCCTCGAATTAAGAAAGTATATCACTCCCGAGACAACTATTATTGCAATTATAATTATTAATAACCATTTATTCTTTCCAAGTTTCACTTAAATCCTCCTATTTATTTTGTGTTAGCGATACATTATCAATAATTCGCCAACCCTTTCCTCTTATCTTTTCTACTAAGTATCTACCATTTGTATCAATAAGATCTCCGAAGTAAAGGGCTCTAACTGTAACATCTACAATTACTTTATTGGGTTCACCTGTTTTTTCTATGCCAGTTATTCTAACTCCTTTTGTTCTTGTTCCGCTTTCTACTGCTTGCCGATATTCGCTTGAGAATTTCTCCAAGCTTCCTCTTTTTTCCTTATAACTCCCGTCTATAAGATTATATGCTTTTTCGTATTCTTCTCTCATTAAGTAAGTAAAAAACTGTCTTACTGTTTTTGAAGGTGTTGGATAAAACTGGTAACAGATAAATATACCTACTAATACTGCAACGACAATATAAAAAGCTATTTTTAAATGGTTTTTCCTCTTAATTTGTCCCACCATTTTAAAAAGTTATCCCATGGATTTCCCAAAATTATTCTTTGTTCATACTCTTCGGTAAGCTTATACATAAAGGCATCAATTGTCTGGCTCTGTTTAATTGATAAAAGATCGTTTTTCACTCTATCCTTGACTTCATCATAAGTATGATTTATGGCATCTCTTTTTTCTAATACAATAAAAATATACCAACCGTCTCTTGCTTGAATTTTATATGGGGTATTTAATTTTATATCAGGATGAAAAACATTATTACCAATTTCTTCATATAATTCGGCTTTGCTTACCCATCCAATATCTCCTGAATTTGTAGCAGCATCAGGAGAGAGAGATTTTTCTCTTGCTAATTTTCCGAAATCTTCTCCCGTTTTAAGTTTTTCAAGAATTTCATTAGCTTCACTCTCATTTGAAACTGCAATCATTTTTAAATGAGCTTTTTCGGGTTCATCATAATAAGAGGAATACTGTTCGTAATATTCCTTAGCTTCTTCCTCGGTTACAGTTACATTTTTAATTATTGGCTCAAGAACTTTATTGTATATTGCCTGGTCCCGCATATCCTTATAAAAAGTTTTCCATGAAATTCCTAAGTCTGCTAAAGTAGCTTTTAGGTCAATGTTTTCTGAACCTGAGCTCTCTTTTAAGGCAGCTTCAAAATTTTTTATTTCCTTATCAATGTCTTCTTTTGTAACTTTTATATTGTTTTCTTTAGCATATAGATAGATTGATTTTAACTTCATAAGATTTTCGATTGCTTTAGATCGAAGCATGTTTTCTGCATCTTTTCTATCAGAAGCCGACATTGAGGTTAAAGTTTTTTCATAATCTGATGGTTTAAGTCTTTCCATTTCAATATTAAGCTCTTGCACTGTAACTACTTCAGAACCAACCCTCATTACAATATCTTTTGTTTGATAAAGCCATGTAAAGATACCACCAATTATTAAAACTGGCACTATCAGTGAGACATACTTTATAATTTTTGCTCTCTTTTTATTATCTTTTTTAAAAGTTTTTTTTCTTGCCATTAAATTAACCTTCTATTTTATAATTTTCACTCTCTTAAGGCGTGATAGGAAATTCTTCCTCTTGCGGAGGATTTTGTTCAAAAGGAATAGTTAAACCTTCTTCTCCTTGTTGTTCAATAGGGATCGTAAAATCACCCTCTTGAGTATAATCGGTTGTCTCTTGTTTTGGTTCAACTGTGTATTGCTTAAACCAATTAACCAAATCTTCGAATGGACCACCGAATGTATTTTTGAAAAATGAAGTCATATTAACCCAGGGATTACTATATTTTATTTTTCTTTTCTTTTTTTGCTCTTCAAGCCAATTTTTTCTTGCTTCCATCTTTTTCTGGTTAGTAAGATCTGTAATTACTTTATCTTTTACTTTTTCAAAAACTGCTTTTTGTGGAGGTTCCTTGCTTACAAGTTGTATTATTTGATAACCCTGCTGAGTTTGTATAGGATCACTAATTTCTCCTATTTTGAGTTCATTAAATATTGTATTGTTTAATGTTGCCTCTAATTGACCTGAATAAACAGTTTGAGGATTCTTCGCCAATTCAGGATTAGCAGAATAAAGCTCAGCTATTGTTTCAAAACTTTCTTTCCCAGCTCTTATATTGCCAACTAAACCTTCAGCTTTTGTCTTCTTAGAATCCCATTCTTCTTGAGTAGCATTAGGGTCAACAGCAATAACTATTGCTTTAATTTGAGCACTCTCCGGAATATCATATCTTTCTTTGTTGTAATTGATAGTATTTACTTTGAGTAAGCTATAACCATGTTTTGTCTTTATAATATTGCTTATTTCACCAACTTTAAGTTTTTTAGCTTCTTCGAAAAGCTCAGGTTCATCGGGAAAAGCGCCTTCATAAAGAGTAATATTGCCTTGGTTTGGCTTTGATGCTTCATCTTCTGAGTATTGTTCAACAGCTTTATCAAAACTAATCTCGTTTTTGTAAATTCTATCTTTTAATGATTTAATTTCTTCTTCTTTTTTACTTATATCTTCGGGTTTAGCATTCTCAAAATCAACCTTTATGAGAATTCTTTGGGCTGATATTTGAGATGGAGCATTAAAGAAAATTCTTGCTTCTTCTTCCGTAACATTAATCTCATCATAGATTGGCTTTAATACCTTTTCCTCAAGAAGTTCAATCTTTGCGCTTTTTGCAATTTCTTCTTTAAGTCTTTCAATTGTCTTTAATTCTGATTGAGCAATTATTGTATTAAATTCTTCTTCGCTACTATACTGTGATTTAAGTTTTTCTAATTCTTCATCTACCTTTTTTTGTATTTCCTCATCAGTTAGGGTAATTTTGTTTTCCTTTGCATAAAGTTCAAATAATCTCTGCTCAATTAACATATTAATTATATCAGAGCGGTACCTGTTTATTGTAGCTTGTTGTTCTTTTGCAGTTGGATCCATTCCTTGGGATTGCATGCTCTGCAATATTGACCTAAGGTAATAATCAACTTCGCTTGTTGTTACTTTGGCACCATTTACGCTTGCTTCTATATCTTTTGCGGAATATGCCCATAAACCAAAAACAACTACTACAATAAGAAAAACTGAAACAATCCAGATAAATAACTTTTTTACTGATGAAACTTTTTTCTTATCTATTTTAACTGGCTCAAGAACGCCTTCCTTTCTCAGCTTTCTAATTTTACTTTCTCTTCCCATTAAAATTTTCTCCTTTAGAAACTAATACATTTTTAATAAAGAATTATAAGTCTCAAAAGCTAAATGTAAAGATATCGATTTATGCTTTATCTAATAATACGTTTTTATTTTTACGTCATGGTTATATTAACCAATAAACACCAGTTTTTTTAATAATCCTAAAAAAACAATAATAATTCTTCTCTTTGAATCTCTATTCATTTTCTAAAGTTTATTTCTCCTTTCTTAGTTTATCTTTTTTAATTTCAATTTTTTAAATTTTAAAAATGTTAAGGAAGTATCACTGCAAAAATCATGTGGAGGTTTTTAAGGGAATAAGATTTTC
Source organism: Caldisericota bacterium (assembly GCA_052034135.1). Taxonomy (GTDB): domain Bacteria; phylum Caldisericota; class Caldisericia; order UBA6126; family JAGPKI01; genus JAGPKI01. The sequence goes on from JBPOJC010000019.1 coordinate 15,405, forward strand.
ATATTTTATTGAATGATTTGCAGGAACATAGAAGCAATGCGAAAAGTTTTCTCGAGGTTTCTTTTGTATTTTAATACCTTTATGATTAAAAGCTTTATATAAAATATTTTAATAAAATTCAATTATTACAAATAAAATAATATGAAAGAAAACAACATCATTATTTATTCAAGATTTTATCACTCAAAATAGCTTTAAAAGCAATTTTTAGAAATGAAATGCAAATTAAAGGTTTTTTAGTCTGATTTAAGAATAGAGAGAAATGCTTCCTGGGGTATTTCAACATTTCCTATTGCTTTCATTCTCTTCTTTCCCTCTTTTTGTTTCTCTAATAATTTTCTCTTTCTCGATATATCTCCACCGTAGCATTTTGCAAGCACATCTTTCCTTAGGGGGACTATATTTTCTCTCGCAATTATTTTTCCACCTATTGCAGCCTGTATAGCCACCTGGAATAATTGTCTTGGAATTATCTTTCTTAATTTCTCTACTAAACTTCTCGCTTTTGGGTATGCTTCTTCTTCAGGAACCATAAATGAGAGAGCATCTACTTTTTGTCCATTAAGAAGGATATCTACTAAAACAATATTTCCCTCTCTAAAACCAATAAATTCATAATCAAGCGAACCATAGCCTTTTGTAATGGATTTTAACTTATCATAGAATTCAGTAATTATTTCAGAAAGAGGAAATTCATACTTTAGTATTACTCTCCCTTCCGAAATATATTCCATATTTTTATATGTGCCTCTTTTTGTTTTTGATAGTTCCATAATTTGGCCTATATAATCTGGAGGACTTATTATTGAAGCATTGATATATGGCTCCTCTATTTTTTTAACTTTTCCCCTATCAGGGAATTTTGATGGATTATCAACCATTATAACTTCATCATTAATTAAAGTAACCCTGTATACCACAGAGGGTGAAGTCATTATAATTTCCTGTTCATACTCTCTATCCAATCTTTCTGAAATTATCTCCATATGTAATAAACCTAAAAATCCACATCTAAAACCATAGCCCAAGGCAGCTGATGTTTCAGGCTCATAAACAAAGGATGGATCATTCAGGCGGAGCTTATCCAGAGAATCTCTTAGTTTCTCATATTCGTTAGGATTTATAGGATATAGCCCTGCATAGACAAAAGATGTTGCTTTTCTATAGCCCGGATATGGCTCTTCTGTAGGATTATTTGCTTCGGTTACTGTATCTCCAACTGTTACACTATGGGCATCTCTTATTATTGCTGTAAAATAACCCACTTCTCCAGCTGATAATTCATCTTTTTGAGTCAAGCTCAATCTAAATACACCTGTTTCTTCTACTGTATATTCTTCTCCATTTGACATAAGCATTATTCTCATACCCTTTTTTATTACGCCTGAAAAAACTCTTATATGGGCTACAACTCCTTTGTAGGTATCATAATGTGAATCAAAGATCAATGCTTTTAATTTTTCATCCTTTGGTGCTTTAGGGGGCGGAACTTTTTCTTTTATTGTTTTAAGAAGCTCTGGAACACCTGTACCATTTTTTGCTGACACTAAAAGTATTTCTTTTTCATCTATTCCGAGGAGATCAATAATCTGCTTTTTTGTTCCTTCAACATCAGCTTGTTTTAAATCTATTTTATTTATCACAGGAATTATTGTTAGGTCATACTCTATTGCAAGATACGTATTTGCTACAGTTTGAGCTTCAACACCCTGAGAAGCATCAACAAGCAATATTGCTCCTTCACAGGCTGCAAGACTTCTTGAAACTTCATAACTAAAATCAACGTGCCCCGGGGTATCTATAAGGTTGTATATGTAAGTTTCGCCGTCAAAATTATATTCAAGCCTTATAGGATGAGCTTTTATTGTTATACCTCTTTCCCTTTCAAGATCCATTGAATCCAATACTTGTGATTCAGTTACTTTGTAAGAGAGATCACTTAACTCGAGAAATCTATCAGCAAGTGTAGATTTCCCATGGTCAATATGAGCGATTATGCAGAAATTTCTAATATTATTTAAGTTTTCCATATTTAATAGTATAACTAATTATAATTTATCCACATATTTTTTATAAATATTGTTGAAAATGTGGAAACTTTTGTTGAAAACTTTTGTTTAATTTGTTGAAAAAGGAGGAAAAGAAGCGTGAAACAAAGTTTTATGGTTATAAGTATCGTTATGGGCAGTGACAGTGACCTAAAGCTATGTATGGAAGCGTGTCATGTATTTGATGAATTCGATGTTCCTTATGAAGTTAAAGTAATCTCTGCTCACAGAAATACCGAAGAATGTATTAAATATGCAAAAGAAGCCAAAGAGCGTGGCATACAGGTTATAATTGCTGCGGCAGGAATGTCAGCTCATCTTGCGGGTGTTATAGCAGCAAATACAGTTTTGCCCGTTATTGGAATTCCGCTTTGTAGGACTAGTCTTTTAGGATTAGATGCTCTTTTTTCAATAATACAGATGCCCCCAGGAATACCTGTTGCAACAGTTGGAGTTGATTCATCTGCTAATGCAGCTTTCCTTGCATTGCGAATTCTTGCACTTAAAGATAAAAATTTAGAAGAAAAACTGATTAATTACTCTGAAAAGATGAAAAAAGCGTTAATGGAAAAACAGGAGAAAGTGGAGAGAAGTCTAAATGCTTCAGAATAGTAAAGCGATCTATGAAACTAATTTTAAGGATCTTAAGCTTCTTAAAAGAGGCAAAGTAAGAGATATATATGACTTAGGGAAATACCTGTTATTAATTTCAACGGATAGGCTGTCAGCTTTTGATGTCGTGTTTAGAGAGCCTATTCCAAATAAGGGCATTGTTTTGAATAAATTATCTGAATTTTGGTTTAAAAAAACCTCTAACATAGCCAGGAACCATTTCATCAGCTCAGAAGTTAGTCATTATTATCCGCAACTCAATAAGTACGAAGAAGATCTTAAAAACAGGTCTATGATTGTTGAAAAAACAAAAGTAATACCATTTGAATTTATTGTAAGAGGGCATTTAATGGGGTCAGCTTATGAAGAGTATAAAAAGGATTATAAAGTCGGCTCTTATAAATTGGAAAAAGGGTTAAAGTACGGGGATAAACTACCTAAACCTCTTTTTACACCATCAACAAAAGAAGAAGGGAAGCATGATAGGAATATAATTTATGAAGAGTTAAAAGATTTAATTGGTTATGCAAAGGCAGAAGAAATTTCAAAGGTTTCTCTTAGTTTATATGAATATGCCTATAATTATGCATTAGATAGAGGCATTATTATTGCTGATACTAAATTCGAATTTGGAGAGATTGGAAATGAGATTATCCTAATAGACGAAATTTTTACACCGGACTCTTCAAGGTTTATTTTAAAATATGATTTTGACAGAGGAATCGTGGATAAGAGTCTTGATAAACAATTTGTTAGGGACTATCTTCTTTCAATAGGCTGGAATAAAGAACCACCTCCACCATCACTACCTAAGGAGGTAATAGAAGAAACTTCCAAGAGATATCTTCAAATTTATGAGATTTTAACAGGTAACAATCTTTAAGAAGGTTTAAGAGGGGGGGCTTTTAAGAAATGGGCATTCTTGAAGTTAAGAAAGAATTAAATCAAAAATACGTCGAATTTTATAAGGAAGCCTTTAAAACTGGCACTTTAAGCTGGAAAGAAAAAGAACTAATAGCTATTGGAGTTGCTTTAGGGGCTGGTTGTGAGAGATGCTATAAATTTCATCTTGAAAGAGCAATAAAAGCAGGAGCCACCGAAGAAGAAGTAAGAGAGGCAATAGGTATAGCCGAGGTTGTAATGGCTGGAACTGTGCGAGGAATTGCAGAAGAGTAATAAATAAAAGCTCAAAAGTACAATTCAGTAAGTGTTTATAAAAGCAATTAAAACTTGCAAATAAAAACGTAAATTTAAATAATTATTTTAAATTAATAAAGGAGAGGAAAAATGGGCGAAGTATATCATTTAGGCCTTACTGAAAAGAAAATAAAGGATTCTTCTTATGCAATTCTCACAGGAGACCCTGAGAGGGTTCCAAATATAGCAGGAAAGTTCTCTAAGAACTATGGAGAAATAGCTTGCAACAGAGAGTTCAGGAGCTTCCTCGTGGAGCATTCAAAAACACCAATTGTTATAATTTCAACTGGTATTGGTGGTTCTTCGGCTTCTATCGTTATGGACGAATTAGCTTCAATCGGTGTAAAAACATTTATTCGTATAGGTACTTCTGGCTCTATCCATGATTATATAAAAGCTGGTAATGTGATTATAACAACAGGTTCTGTTAGACTTGATGGAGCCTCTCTTCATTATGCTCCCATCGAATACCCAGCAATAGCAAATTACGAAGTTGTAAATGCGTTAGTCGCAGGGGCTATGGTAGCTAACCTTAAATTTTTCGTAGGGATAACTGTATCAACTGCTACATTTTATCCAGGGCAGGAAAGATATGATTCTTTCTCAGGTCATGTTATAAAAAGTCTTCGGGGCTCAAAAGAGGAGTGGAAAAAGCTAAATGCACTAAACTACGAGATGGAGTCTGCAACTATTCTTACTCTCGCTAATGTTTTTGGTTTAAGAGCAGGGTGCGTGACGGGGGTAGTTGCAGAGAGGGAAATGAGTGAGAAAATTAGTCATAGAGCTCTTATGGAGGGAGAAGAAAATAGTATAAAAGTGGGAGTGGAAGCAATAAAGAACCTTATAGGAGATGGTTTAAAATAAACTAAGAGCAATTAAACAATTCAAAAAACTTAGCAATTTAAAATTTAATATTAAAGCTCTAAAATTCTACTCTCTAAAACCTAATTAACTAAATAGTAAAGCTTAGCCTATGTAGGAAGGTCAAGAGGTATCTTCTTCTTTATGCTTGCTGTATTACCTGCAAGGTCTTGAGCGGTAAATCTTATCCAAAAATTATCTTTAGTAAAAGGTATATTAAATGAGAACGAGCCATCATCTTTGACATTTTCAAGTATTAAATTTTCATCGTCAATTTCGTAATAAAGGAATACCCCTAAGGAAAGATTATTCTCAGTAATTTTTCCGTATACATGGATTGAATCTTCATTTGGGTTTCTTTCAATTTTGAGTTCCAATTTTGGTGCCACTCTGTCAATTATAACTTTTGAACTTCTCCCAGAGACCCAATTTGATGGTTCTTTATAATCTTTCCCTACAGGTAATAAATACGGCTTAAATGTATATGTGCCATCGGGAAGGTCATTTCCATTTACAAAACCATCAAAGGAAACTCTAAAAAAGCCAGAACCATATCTTTCTCTGCCATAAGTTAAAACTCCAATATGATTCTTCCCTTCTGCATCATATAGGTCAACTTCAACACCATCTGTCATATTTGGGGAAAGGAAGTAAAAATAGTTATAGTCGCCAGAATTATCATTATTAGGTGAAACTGCTACAGTTGGATAAGTGTAACTAAGTAAGACATAATCCATCTCTTTGAATTCCCCATAATAAAACATAGCTTCTAAGTGCATTTTATCGTTATCATCATAATTTATTCTAAGGCTAAATTCGTTATAGCCCTTTTTAAGTTTATTGTCAGATTCAATGTTTAATGCTACATTAACTGTTTTTTCTTCATCTGGAGCAAGAGCAAAACTATTTGGATCAATTGTGACAGAGGTTCCTTCTACATTAAGACCATCTAAAGAGATATTAATATTTGATTGTTTATCACCCTTGTTTTTAAGAATAAATACTGCCTCTTTTTTAGAGTTTTTTTGAATATCTTTAAATGATAAACTTACAGGATCACTAACAATGTAACCTCTTGAAGAATTAAGAAGGTTCATTCTGCCAGCACCTTGCATATAAATCGAATATGGTTTGTTAGTAGAAGGGTCTATGAGCTTTTCTGAATAGTTGGTAAGAAGAGATTTAATCTCTTTTGGGGTCCAATCAGGGTGAAGTTGCTTCATTAGTGCGGCTCCTCCCGATACATGAGGGGCTGACATACTTGTCCCGCTTGCATACGCATATGAATCACTCGGAGCAGAAGATAATACATTGTATCCAGGAGCAGTTAAATCTGGTTTAAGGTTTAAATCTGGCGTTGGTCCCTCTGCAGAAAATGAAGCCATTAGTCCAAGGTTATGATATTTTTCAAATTTTATTTGAATTTTAGGAGTATTAGTTTCTTCTGTGATTTTTAACAACCTTTCACCATCTTCTTTACTTATTGCAAGCATTGGAATATAGCTATCACCTTCTCCAAGTGTTCCACCAAATAATCCCGAAACATTATTATAAACAATTGCCACTGCCGCTCCTGCATTTTTTGCATTGAGATTCTTTTCTTTAAATGTTAAGTCTCCTCTTTTAATAAGAACAGCTTTGCCAGTTACATCTAAACCTTCATAGTCCGATATCTTACCAGTACCAGGTATGGCTACCAACTCGAACTCTTCTCCTTCTGGAAGAGGTGGAGAGTAAACCATCATATTCCCAAAAATACTAATCTTTTCACCGTCAAGCAATACGTCAAAGCCACTTTTTTCAGACTCATCACATGCTGCAACAGAGATTACATCTGCTCCAGAACTTGGTGATGATATAGGAAACCTATTGTAATCTGTATCTCTTTCTCCATCATTTCCAGCTGAGGCAACAACTATAACTCCAGCCTTAGCTGCATTATCGCAGGCAAGAGAAAGCGGATCCTCGGTCCAACCATAATATTTTCCAAGACTTAAATTAATTACATCGCACTTATCGGTAACTGACCTATCAATTGCAGCAAGTATGGCATCCCCTCCTGTAGTCTTTCTTCCAGAAGAATAAACTTTATAAGCCATTAAGTTCGCATCAGGTGCAACACCCTTTGGTACAGGATTCCCTGATGCTATTCCTGCTTCTCCAATGCCAGCAATAATTCCAGATACATGTGTTCCATGAAAAGATATGGAGGAATCATAAGGTATGTCATTCATTTCTGAAAAGTCGTATCCACCTTTTACCTTATAATTTGGTCCTATTCCACCACCAAGATCGCCATGCCAATAATCAATACCTGTATCAATAACACCCACCAATGTACCTTTACCCGTTATAGGATTCCCATCTTTATCCTTTAATTCCCATACTTCTGGAGCATAAACCGCAGGAACTGAAAACTCTCTATGAAGATAATATTCATTGACTCCATAAATCTTTTCTACTTCCATCCTTTCTTTCAATTTATTTAAGTCAAAAGATGTAGTTTCTACTGAAAAGCCATTAAATACATTAAAATATTCATATTTTACTTTTGTGCTTGAGAGGTTTTTATTAATAAAAGAAGAAAAGTATTTATGTTCATTTATTAAATTGTTCTTTGCTAAAGCAATTCTCTCTAATCCATCTTTTGAAGTTACGTAATGAGCATAGGTAGAGAGTGGCTCAGATTTGAGCTCAACAATAACATTATTAACAGGTAACTCAGTGAATTTCTCTAAAATTTGAGGAGAAACCACTAAGTTCTTATCATTGTTAGTATTTATAGCTACTACTGGTAGAGAATAGCCAAGCAAAATAATTACCAGTAAAGATATGGAAAATTTCACTGAGAGTTTAAAATTCATTTTTACCTCACTTTTTCTTTAAATACAGTTTTTATAAAATATAATCTTAAAGGTTAAAAATACAATGAAGATTTTTGCTATATCTGATATACATATTGAAGGTAAAAACAAAATAATAGCTTATGAACTTCCTTCTAAGCTTAAAGAGTATATAAGAACACTAAGCGATGATGCAGTTTTAATTATATTGGGCGATGTAACACCATATATTTCCTCATTACATAATTATTTGCTACTATTTAAAGATTTGCCAATAAAAAAACTTTTTGTGGCAGGAAATCATGATATTTGGGTAGAAAAAGGGGGTAATTCCTATTTTAAATATAAAAATCTTCTTAAAGATGCAGTTTTAAGTGCAGGTTTTCACTATTTAGACGATGAGCCGTATATATTCAATAATATTGGATTTATTGGAAATATTGGTTGGTACGATTATTCATTCAGACAACTTAATGTTTATGTACCACCTTTTATGAAATTAATTGGGAAAAGCGGAAATTATATTTCCATGAGCGATTTAACTTATTCAGATTATGCAAGAAAGGCACTTTATGCTGATATAAATGGAAAAACAAAGATGATTACTTCCTGGAATGATAGAATTTACATAAGGTGGAAATTCACCGATTTAAAGTTTACGGAACTATGCTTTGAAAAGATTAAAGAGGATTTTTGCAATGTTGAGGATAAGGTTGATAAAATAGTCTTTGCTTCTCATCACATCCATTTTTATGAAGGTGTGATTCAGAAAAAGACACCTGAATGGGATTTCAATAACGCCTTTATGGGAAGTAAAAAAATTGGAGACTTCGTTAAATCAAGGGAGAAAGTATCACTCATATTATTCGGTCACTCACACGTTCCAGGCAAATGGCTTATAGATGGTAGAATACCTGCCTACAATCCACCTCTTCTTATTAACAATAACAGCAGCTTTCTGGAAATAGAAATATAAACTCGATTTATTCAAATTGGCGGAGAGGGTGGGATTTGAACCCACGAAACAACTAATTGTTTATCTGCTTTCGAGGCAGATGCTATCAGCCACTCAGCCACCTCTCCATTTTAGCTTCTTAATTTATCAAAAAAACCTTTAATTAAATTTAATGCTTCTTCTTCTAATATACCACTAATTATTATAGTTTTAATTTTATTTGATTCTGAATTTGCAATATTATAAGGACCACTAAACGCACCTGTTATTTTGTTTGGAGCTCCATATATAAGTCTTTTAAATCTATGCAGTAAGATTGCCCCCATACACATTAAGCATGGTTCAATTGTAACATAGATATCAAGATTGTTGAATCTCCAGTCTTTTAGCACATTAGAAACATTTTCAATTGCAATGATTTCTGCGTGTTTAAGCTGATTGTTGGTTTTCTCTACCTCATTGTGAGCTTTTGCAATAATTTCTTCATTTTTCACAATTACCGCTCCAATAGGGACTTCTCCCTCTTCTCCCGCTATCTCTGCTTCATCTAAAGCAACTTTCATAAAATATTCGTAATTCATCTATTTATGTTAAAGGAAGTTCAATATTATTTAAAACTTCCTTTGTCGCATTGTCCTGGACAAATACTACAATTGAGAGATTATTCAAATTATAAATTTCATTAATTTTGTAATTAAGCGTAATTTCAAATAAATCATTCTTTAAACCAAAATTTCTGTTCTTTATTTTCATAGGAGTTCCAAGGAAATCAGTTTTATCATTGTTTTCCAAAGATAGATAATCCCTAAAAACAAATTTATGATTATTTACACCACTAATAGCTTCGAACTGAATATCTTTTTCAATTATAGCTGCATATAATCTCAAATCATTGTAATTATCTAAGTCCTTCAAAGCTAAAACTTTTATGTTAACTAAGCCAGATTTTTTGTCTTTGCTTAATTCACTAATTGCATAAAGTGCAATATCTGGTTGTTTGGATAATTTATCTAAAATCATCTTTTTATAAGTATTGTATATTGCATCTACAACTTTCTCATCCTCTGAACGTGGAGGCAATCCTTTAAAGTAAGTAACGCCATCAAAAAAAGTTGTAGGTATACCCTTATCCTTCATATACCATCCCATTCTCTGTTCTGCCTCGGTACAAGAAAGCCTTGGTGTAGGATGATCATCAGTTGAGTCAACATAATATTTCATAAAGGAAACTCTGTCTTTAAATTCATTTTCAAGTTTTATGAATGCCTCCTGTACATAATAATCTTTAGTTAACCACACAGCGGTAAATGTTTCCACTAAAACATTGTGAGAAATACGTGAAATTAGTTCATCGCACGAAATTAGAGAAAAGCATAAAATTACTAAGATAAGAAGTGATAATAATTTTTTCATTGATTATACCCTCTTTCTCCTATAAAAAATTAGGGGGCGAGTTTTTAAGGCTCGTCCCCTAATAATCAGATAGGTTAACTAAAAGCGATTAGAATTAGTATTCAGGATATGCGGGTGGTGGAGGAGGAGCTTCTTTCTCCTTTTCCTCAGCTATTGCTGCTTCAGCTGTAAGAATAAGTGATCCGATTGAAGCTGCATTTTGAAGAGCGGTTCTAACAACTTTAGCAGGATCAATTATTCCAGCCTTAGACATATCAGTGTATTCAAGAGTTTCAGCGTTAAAACCATGACCTAATGGAAGAGTTTTAACTTTCTCAGCTACTACAACTCCTTCGACTCCTGCATTGCTTGCAATTAATTTTACAGGTTCAAATAATGCTTTCTTTACAATATTTACTCCTGTTTGCTCATCTTCATTACCTAATCTTAATTTATCAAGAGCAGAGGAAATTTGAACAAGGATTGTTCCTCCACCGGGGACTATGCCTTCTTCTACTGCTGCTTTTGTAGCTGCAACAGCATCTTCAACCCTGTGTTTTCTTTCTTTCATCTCGGTCTCGGTGGGTGCTCCAACTTTTATAACAGCTACTCCACCTGTAAGTTTAGCAAGTCTCTCTTGAAGTTTTTCTATATCGTAATCAGATTTTGTCTCTTTAATCTGTCTCTTTATCTGCTCAATCCTCTTTTTTATTTCTTCAGGAGAACCTTTTCCTCCGATTATTGTTGTGTTGTCTTTATCAACTTTTACTTGACTTGCCTGGCCAAGCATGGATAAGTCAACGCTCTCAAATTTAATTCCGATATCCTCAGAAATAACCTGTCCGCCTGTTAAAGTTGCTATATCCTGAAGCATCTCTTTTCTTCTGTCACCAAATCCAGGTGCCTTTACTGCTACACAATTAAAGGTTCCTCTTAATTTGTTTACTACAAGAGTAGCTAATGCTTCACCTTCTACTTCATCAGCAATTAATAGGAAGGGCTTGCCAGATTTTGCAAGTTTCTCAAGTAAAGGCAAGAATTCCTGAATTGAGCTAACTTTCTTATCGGTGATCACAATATAAGGGTCTCTAATTAGTGCTTCCATTCGCTCTGGGTCAGTAACCATATATGGAGAAATGTATCCTCTATCAAACTGCATTCCTTCCACAAATTCTACTTTTATATCGAAACCTTCATACTCCTCAACAGTGATTACACCATCTTTTCCTACTTTATCAATTGCTTCTGCAATCGATCTACCAATCTCAGGATTTTTAGACGAAATTGTTGCAACCTTTTCAACATCATCTCTATCCTCGATTGGTTTGCTAATTCTCTTGATTTCATCGACTGCAACTTTGACAGCCTCTTCAATACCCTTTTTCAAAGCAATTGGGTTTGCACCAGCTGTGACATTTTTAAGACCATCGCTAACAATTGCTTGCGTTAAAACAGTAGCAGTTGTTGTGCCATCTCCTGCTACATCTGCAGTCTTAGAAGCTACTTCTTTAACAAGCTGAGCTCCTTCGTTTTCAAAAGGATCTTCGAGCTCTATTTCTTTTGCGATAGTTACACCATCGTCACACAAAATTGGGGAACCAAATTTTCTCTCTAAAACAACATGCTTTCCTCTTGGCCCCAGTGTTACTTTTACAGCATTTGATAATTTATTGATACCTTCTAACAATTTTTGTCTTGTTTCTTCACCAAAAATTATTAATTTTTCAGCCATTCATTGCCTCCTCTAAATTTAGTTAATATTAAATTTCATGAAAAATTAAACCAAAACAGCTAAAATATCTCTCTCGCTAACAACTAAGTAATCTTCTCCGTCGAGCTTTATCTCTGTTCCACCATACTGAGAGAAAATAACTGTATCGCCTTCACGGACATCTACAGGAACACGCGTTCCATTATCAAGGATCCTACCACTTCCTACTGCTAAAACTTTCCCTTTTTGAGGTTTTTCCTTAGCTGTATCGGGGAGAATTATACCCCCTTTTGTCGTTTCTTCTGCTTCCATTGGCTTTATTACTACTTTGTCACCCAATGGTCTAATGTTTATCATTACCTTTTACCTCCCGTTTTAATATAAATTTCCTAAAAAGAATTATACCCAACTAAAACTTTTAAAATTAACTTAAAATTTAATTTAACCCAAGTTAAGCTTTTAACCCAAACTTATGAAAGGAATGTTTATTCTGTAGAAGCTAATTATGATAAATAAAATAAGTAAAATCCAGGTAAAAGTATTTATTTCTCCATACTCACCGTGTATTAATTTTATAATAACATAAAAAAGTAGTCCTGCTGCTATTCCTTGAAAGATGTTCATTGTGAATGCACTAACAATACCAGTAGCAAGTAATGGAATAATATTATCCTTTAAATCTGGATTCTGCAACTGAAGGCTCTTTGTAATTAGAGTTAGACCAACAACAAATAGAGCGGGGGCTACAGTGTATGGGGTAAAAATTTTACTTCCCAACGGTATAATAAACATAGATAAAATCATTACAATACCAGAAAAAACGGATGTTAAACCTGTTTTACCGCCAGATACTAAAGAAATAAGCGTTCCAAAGCTTGAGGAAACAGGGCTTGAACCCAATCCTCCTGAAACAAGGGAACCTGTTCCTTCTGTAACTAATAATCTTCTACTTAAAACATCTTTTTCTTTTGTTGAAAATATCTGCTCTTCATCAAAAAAGAGCCAGATGGACTTTATAAGTGCTATCATCATAATTATATGAGTAAAAAGTAGCGATATTAAAGGAATAAAAAGCTCACCAAATTTAGCAAATACATCACCTAAAGATAGAATAGGCTTTGAAAGAACAAGAGGAATATTTTTAAAGTTTGGTAGAGCAAATACGCCATCAGTTCCAGTTAAATTTGATGGAGGTACAATTATTGCATCTGGATGCTTCAAGAATATGAGGATAACAATCATTGCAATTATTACAACACCTAAAGATAGTTCAATAGCATATTTCTTCCTTGCATCAACAAGGAAAGCATAAAGCAGAAGCCATCCGACAATTATCCCTGCTAGTATAAACACTGCTTGTCTTAAATTAAGACCGGATACTTTTGGTAAAAACATACCTAACAGAGTTGTGAGGGCTACCCCATACAATAGAGAACCCCTTGTTCCAACTTTATGGAGAATGAATGTTATTATAATGCCAATTATGAACACCAATGTCTCTGGATTCCTTAAAGTAAAGGACACAATTTGAGAGTCCCCTTTAAAAGAAATAAATTTACCCCCTAAAAGAGAGAAAAAAATTAAAATACCACCAAGAGCAAGTGGAGCTGCCAAATTCATAAAAGATGGCATTTCATTAATTATCCATTTTCCAATAGAAGTAAAAGCAATGACTATGAAAACAACACTTTCAATAACAAAAAATGCCAGAGCAACATTCCATCCAAGACTTAATACAGATATCAAACTTAAAGTTAAAAAGGAAGTAAATCCCAAAGAACTTGAGAATACAATAGGAAGCTTTGTATAACAACCTGCAACTATCGAGAATACACCTGATATAATAAGCCCTATTAGAAGAAGAATACCAAAAAAAAGTGGCTGATCACTACCAATTGCATTTGATAAAATATTCGAACTTGTAATTAGAGTAAATAAAACAATAAGACCTACTGTAAGACCAGCAATAAATTCGAGAATGATAGATGAGTTACTTTCACTTAAATTAAAAAAATTGTTCAAAAATGATTCCTTCGAAGATTTTTTAAGTTCCTCTGCTTCTTTTTTACTCATTTATTAATTCTGTTCTCCTTTCTTTAATCTAATGAATCACGTGCTACAGCTATTACTCTATCGTTACTTTCAATCCTTATTAATCTTGCTCCCATAGAATTTCTACTCAACTTAGGAATTTGACTTGTATTAATTTGAATAACATTGCCAGCAGCCGTTGTAATAATAAGCTTCATATCATTTGTTAATGACCTACAAGCAGCTACAGGACCAGTTTTATTGGTGACTTTGATTGCTCTAACCCCTTTTGCGCCTCTTTTTGTTTTTCTAAAAAGTTTAAAATCGCTAAGCTTGCCGTAACCTTTCTCTGTTAAACATAAGAGCATATGGCCTTCTTCTTCAATTTCCATTCCTACGACTGAATCATCTTTAGATAGTTTAATCCCTCTAACACCATAACTTGCTCTACCCATTTTTCTTAAGTTTTCAGTAAACCTCACAGCATAGCCATTTTTTGAAACAATGACAACTGTTTCGCCATCGCTAATTAGCCTGACTTTTTTTAACTTGTCACCATTTTTAAGTCTTATTGCAATTATTCCATTCCTTCTAATATTTTCAAATTTTTTTAAAGCTACCTTTTTAATAATTCCTCTCTCCGTTACCATTAATAAACTTTTGTCTTCCTCGAAATTAGAAATAGCTAAAGCGGTACTTATTGCATCATCTGGTTCAAGCTGAAGTAAATAAGAAAGAGGTGTACCTTTTGACCTTCTCTCGGCTTCGGGAATATTATAAACTTTAAGAGGATAGACTTTCCCTTTTTCAGTGAAGAAAAGAAGAGTTTTATGGTTTGTTACTGAAAAAATATCCTGAATTTCATCTTCTTTTCTTTTAGTAATACCAACTACACCTTTACCTCCTCTACCCTGAGTTTTATAAGTTTCTTCTTTCATCCTTTTAATATATCCATCTCTTGTAAACAAAACTATAACTGGATCGTCATGAATTAAATCATCCGTCGACAAATCATTATCTTTATCATATGCTATTTCGGTTCTTCTTTTGTCACCATATTTATCTTTGATTGTGAGAAGCTCTCTTTTAATTTCGGAAAGAAGATTTGTGTCGTTCTTTATTATATCTTCAAGAGAATTTATATATTTGTTTAAATTATCCATTTCGTTATCAATCTTTTGTTGTTCTAAAGATGTCAACCTACCTAAAGACATTTCAATTATTGCATTGCTCTGTTCTGGTGTTAACTCAAAGGCTTCCTCAAGTTTTTCTTTAGCAACAGCTGAATTTTCCGAAGATTTGATTAACTCTAAAACCCTATCAATATTGGCAATACCTATTTTTAAGCCAGAGAGTATATGTCTTCTTGCGCGAGATTTGGATAGTTCAAAGTTTGTTCTTTTTGTAATAATATCTTTTCTGTGTTCTATAAATAAATTTAGGAGTTCCTTTATACCAAGCTCTTTTGGAATCTTGTTAACTAGCGCAAGCATAATTACACCAAAATTTGTTTCGTATTGAGTGAGTTTATATAGCTGATTTTCAAAAATAAAGGGGTTTATTCCTTTCTTAAGCTCAATTACAACTCTTATACCCTCACGATCACTTTCATCTCTTAAATCGCTTACACCCTGAATTTTGTTTTCTTTTGCAAGTTCAGCGATAGTCTTCAATAACTCAGACTTGTTAACAATGTAAGGTAACTCGTCAATAACATAAATGGTTTTATTTTTTACTTCTTCAATGTGACCCTTTCCCTGAAGCTTTACGGAACCTCTCCCAGTTTCAAAGTAACTTTTTATTCCGCTTGTGCCAATAATTCTGCCT
This sequence comes from Caldisericota bacterium, assembly GCA_052034135.1. GTDB lineage: Bacteria > Caldisericota > Caldisericia > UBA6126 > JAGPKI01 > JAGPKI01. Next base: position 30,882 of record JBPOJC010000019.1, read on the forward strand.
CCAGTAGGAAAATCAGGTCCTTTAAGAACCTGCATAATTTCTTCAATTGAAGTCTCAGGCTCATCAATAACAAGAAGCAGAGCATCAACAACTTCATTTAAATTATGTGGAGGTATATTAGTAGCCATACCTACAGCTATACCGCTTGAACCATTTAGAAGTAAATTTGGTATTTTTGCTGGTAAATATTCAGGCTCTTCTAAGGAAGCATCAAAATTTGGCATAAATGGAACTGTTTTTTGCTCTAATTCTTCTAATAGTTCTAATGAAATCCTTGCCAGCCTAACTTCTGAGTATCGCATTGCAGCGGGAGGATCGCCATCTATTGAACCAAAGTTCCCATGGCCTTCAACTAAAGGATATCTCATCGAAAAATCCTGCGCCAATCTTACAAGGGAGTCATAAATCGCTGCTTCACCATGAGGATGATAATTACCGAGAACTTGCCCTACAACTTTTGCGGATTTCTTAAAAGGTTTGTTAGGAAGGTTGCCAAGCTCCTGCATAGCATACAAGATACGCCTATGAACTGGCTTTAATCCATCTCTTACATCGGGAAGAGCTCTTCCCACTATTACACTCATTGCATATTCAAGATATGATTTTTTAACTTCGGACTCTAAAACTACTTCTATTACTTTTTCGCCATCTTTTTTAATCTCGTCTGTCATTTATTTCTCCTATTTATATATCAAGGTTTGTAACTTCATGAGCATGTCTTTTAATAAATTCTCTTCTTGGAGCTACTTTTTCTCCCATAAGAGTGGAAAGAATCATTTCTGCCTGAGCAGCATCTTCAATAGTAACATTTAGTATTACACGGCTATTTGCATCCATTGTAGTCTTAGCAAGCTGATCGGCATTCATTTCTCCTAAACCTTTATATCGTTGAACTTCTACTTTGCCATTTAAAGCCTTAAGATGTTCTTCAAGTTCTTTATCTGAATAGGCGTATATTTCCTTTTTATTGGCTTTAATCAAATAAAGAGGAGGTTGTGCAATGTAAATATTTCCATTCTCTAAAAGTGGACGCATATATCTATAAAATAGCGTGAGAAGCAATGTCCTTATATGGGCTCCATCTACATCAGCATCGCTCATTATTACGATTTTTTTATACCTTAACTTTTTGTAGTCAAAATCTCTTTCTATGCCGCAACCTATTGCTGCAATGAGAGCTTTTATTTCTTCATTGGCTAAAATTTTGTTTAAGTTAGATTTCTCTACGTTCAATATTTTTCCTTTTAGCGGTAGGACTGCTTGAGTCCTTTTGTCTCTACCTTGCTTTGCGCTACCTCCAGCTGAAACTCCCTCAACAATAAAAAGCTCGGATTTTTCAGGATCCTTTTCTGTGCAGTCAGCAAGCTTACCAGGAAGTATTGAACTGGTAAGAAAACCTTTCCTTCGAACAAGGTCTCTTGCTTTAGCAGCAGCTTCTCTTGCCTCTTTAGCAAGAATACATCGCTCTATTATAGCTTTGGCTAATTCAGGATTTTTATCCAATATAAAGGAAAGATTTTTATAAACTATGTCTTCGGCAACTTTTTTAACAAAATTGTTTCCCAATCTACCTTTTGTTTGTCCTTCAAATTGTGGATCAAAAAGACGGCAGTTGATAATTGCGTATAGTCCGTCCTTTACATCATCTTGAGAAAATAAATCCTTCTTATCCTCCTTTGTGTATTTTAATAAAAAAGCTTTTTCGTTAATCACTTTTGTTAAACCTGATTTAAAACCTGCTACATGAGTACCGCCATCTCTTGTATTTATGCTGTTTACAAAAGAAATTACATTTTCTCCATACTCTCTTGTGTAATTCAAAGATATTTCAACAAAAACTGGTTTATTATCAGGAGAATACCCTTCATCAGAAAAGTAAATTGGATTTTGTAGAATTGTTTCCTTATTATCGATTAGATTAGCTAAATATTCATTTATTCCACCTTCAAAGTGAAAAATTGTCTCTTCTCCTGAAACTTTGTCTCTATAAATGATACGTATGTTCTTATTTAAAAAAGCAAGCTCTTTTAATCGGTTAAATAAGAAATCAGAATCAAATGTTGTCGTTTCAAAGATTTCACCATCAGGCTTAAAGGATATTTTCGTTCCTGTAAAATTCGCTTCTCCAACTTCTTCCAGACCATTTACAGGCTTTCCTCTCTCAAATTTCTGCCTATAGATTTTCCCATCTCTTTTTACTTCTGCAATTAACCATTCTGATAATGCATTTACGACTGAAACACCAACTCCATGAAGGCCTCCAGAAACTTTGTAACTTTTCTCGTCAAACTTTCCACCAGAATGTAGTTTAGTAAGAGCAACCTCAACTCCAGATATATTTAGTTCTGGGTGAATGTCCACCGGTATTCCCCTGCCATCGTCCTCAACAGAAAGAACATCTTTGTCTTCTAAAGTAACAATAATATTATTACAATAGCCAGCCATTGCCTCATCAATGCTATTATCAATGACTTCAAGAGCTAAATGATTTAACCCCTTCTCATCAGTTGAGCCAATATACATTGCTGGCCTTTTTCTGACTGCTTCTAAGCCCTCTAAAACCCTTATACTGGATGCATTGTAACCATTGTCTTTATTGTTTAAATTTCCATTATTATTTAAATTTTCTTCCATTCATTTTCCTTAAATAAAAAATATATACAATAAAATTGTATTTAAAATTCTCTCAAAATCAAGCATTAAAGCACTCATATAATGGTAATTTACTGATTATTGCAAAGCTTTAGCTTTTTTCTGTAAGCCAATGTTATTTATACAGAAAATCGAGCTTTTCGAATTTTTCTAAGAATTGTAAGTATAGAGGACTATTACTATCTAAGTTTGGAGGTGCAAAATGCTTTGCTTCCAAAAGTCTTGGTTTTGGGGGGTAAAAATACATTTGATTCTCATTTATTCGTGATAAATTCCTATTGCTTTTTATAATGTAATAAGATGCACCCTTAAACACTCTATAAGGTTCATACATAGAACTAAAATCTGAATAAAGTATATTTGCCATTACAAGTGGAGATTTACCTGTATTTATCGTTGTATGTCCATAGTGAGATGGTATAAATATAGTATCTCCCGCCTTTGCCTCGATTATTGCTACATCTTCAATGATTTTTGTTAGATCATTCTCTTTACCTAATAGATAGAGGTGCGAAAACTTTTGAAGAACATATACAGCCTCCCCAAAAATTACAGAGTAAACTTCAGTAAACGTACGGTTAAAGTCTGAAAATGGAGAAAGAGGATGGACGTGCCCAATAGTTTTAATATATTCTTCCCCTATTGTCCCGGGAAGAATAACTGTTATATCATACCTTAAGCCACTATTGCTAATTTTATTGCTATCATTTCTTTTACAAACACCTCTGTACATTAAATACAAAGGTAAATCTTTCTCTGATCTTGATGAATCAAAGTAATATGGTGTAGCTTCTGCAATTCTTCTGATATCGGGTTTTATAGTATTAAATTCATCACTAAAACTTATTTCACCAGTTAATCTGTCTAAATTTATGTCAATACCAGCAGTTTCTTTTAAAGATATCTTTTCCATAGCTTAAATCCCCTTGCCAATTAGCTTTTTAAATTAATAATAAAAGATTAACTATAATATATTTCTAAATTCTAAGAATAAAAGAGCCCGATGTAAACCTATAAAATAATCAACCCAATAACATCTGATTTTGTGCAGAATTAGATATAATATATACCTAACTTTTTGTTCCAGCTACAATTAGATAAACAAAGCTTCACAATATCCTTGAATGTTTAGAAAATCCATGTTTATTTGAATAAATGAAACTAAATTTATTACCTGAATCACTTCACTTCAATGTTTTTAACAAGCTATTTAAATGATGGTGTTGTAATAGTAGTAGCTGCAACTACTGCAGCTCCTTTCCCTGAACCATCCTTAGTTAGCATGAGCTTTATCTTGTCCTTCTTTTTGCCTAATAAATTATCAATTGTTTCTCTAAGTTTTTCCTTGAATCCTATAGCTTTTTCGTAAAGTGTGCCATCTATAGCTACCAGATGAGTCTTATTTAATTCCATATCAATCTTTAAGATAATTCCCACAATAAGAGTTGCAACAACCTTTGCAGAACGGTCCATAACAATTTTACAAATACTTTTTAATACCTCTCGGTCAATTAAAACTGAATTGTTAACATCAAACTTACGTAGTTTTTCTCTGACTAAATTTAATTCAGTTGAATTATCCCTAATAATTTCGGACATATCTTCAGCATCAAATAATTGGCTATTATTCCAACTCTTCATGTTATCTGAAAAGTCATTTTTACCAATAAAATCATTTATTATTATTTTTGTTAGCTCTGCAATATATTTTGCTGATACCATTTTTTCCAGTTTATACTCCCCTGGATTTTCACTCATTTCATCTAATTTCCTATCGTAGTCAGTCCTACGTAATTTATTAAAATTACCCCATTCTGTATTAATTATCATTTTCTTTCTGGTTGAAGTAAGGGATATATTTTGCTTTGTTATTTTTGAAGTATTTTCTATATAAGCAGCGTTTGTTCCTGTTCCTAAAATTACACTCACATCACAATCTTTATGGGTGTATTTTCTATAAGCTAAAGTTCCCACTGCATCGTTTAACAAAGCAACAATTTTAACGTTATTTATTCCTATTTTTTCCATAGACTTATTTAATAATTTAACGACATCTTTGCCTTTAAGTCCTTTAATATCATATCCTTTGGTCCATTCAAGTAACTTGCCAGAAGTAGTGCTTTCTTTACTAACTGGAAACGAAAAAGTAAAACCTAACTTTTGTTCTTGCTCACGATCATCTAAATTAATCTTTTTCATAAAATCATGCAAGGTGTTTGAAATATAGTCAAAAAAGTCATCTTTTGTCCCAGTTTTAATCTTATCTTTAATAGTAATTTCTTCTTTTTTAAGAATAGCGACTTTCCTTCCTAAACTTATTAGCATTAATCTTAGATTAGACCCTCCAAAATCAATGACTAAATATTTCCCTTTTTTATATCCTGTCGGTGGTTCAACGAATGAAGGTATCATTTTGAGCGAACTCCTTACTCCGCTCAAACCTTTCTTCATCTCTATGTGTAAATTTCTAATTATATTATCTTGTTCGCGTTGATTTATCTCAAAACTATCTTTTAGTTCTTGTAGGTCTTTGCAAAAATAATCCATTCTTTAACTTCTCACTTTATTTAGACAGAGACAAAAAAATAATATAATTTAAAATAGTTATAGATACTTTTTAAGATTTGTATAAATAGATTTTTAAACAAATTATTAGTTTTGATAAAAACCAAAACCTTAAAGAATAGAAACAAAAATGTAATAATATTTAACTAAATATACCTATTTTACAATTTAATCTGTCTAAATTTATGTCAATACCAGCAGTTTCTTTTAAAGATATCTTTTCCATAGCTTAAATCCCGTTGCCAATTAGCTTTTTAAATTAATAATAAAAGATTAAATATAATATAGTTCTAAATTCTAAGAATAAAAGAGCCCGATGTAAACCTATAAAATAATCAACCCAATAACATTTGAATTTTATATAATAATTCTTATATAATAGATATATATATCTAATCAAAATAGGAGGTATGTAATGGTATCGAAAGCATTTATTCTTTTAGAGGCACAAGCGGGAAAAACAGAAGAAGCTCTCCATAAAGTAAGACAGATTGAAGGCGTAAAAGATGTTTCATTAGTAACAGGTCCTTATGATTTAATAATTCAGCTCGAAGCAGAAGATTTAAAAGTACTTGGTAAAATAGTAAGTGAGAAAGTTCAGGTTATTCCTGGTGTCACAAAAACAATTACCTGTGTCGTTATAGGCTAATAATTATATTTTACCTTTTAACTTGTAGCGTTTACTGCGTTAACTCCAGCAACAAAAGCATTTTTATTTATCTGGATAAATTTAGGTTTAACAAGTTCTTCGATTGTTTTAATTAATTCTTCCTTAGGGAGCGGGAATGTAGGAACTTTTGTTGAAGCACCAATTATTACCATATTTAAGCTTATTACACTGCCAGCATTAAGAGCTAAGTTGGTAGCATCTATGCTTACTATATTTTCAGTGACCCCCTTTATTTTTGAAATAATTTCTGTTAATGGGGGGTAAGTAGCCAATCCTGCATTAACAGAGGTTGGTATAATTGGATGAGTATTTAATACAACATTAGCTCCTCTTTTTAAATAATTGATATAACGAAGGCTCTCTACAGGCTCAAAAGCAAGCATTAAATCTGCGTGTGCATTTGGAGTGAGAGCTCCATAAACTTTACTACCGATCCTAACATGAGATATCACGCTACCGCCTCTTTGTGACATGCCGTGTGTTTCGCCAACACGACAATTTAACCCAAGCTTTACTGCTGTTTGAGCAAGAATTTTAGAAGCTAAAATAGTTCCTTGTCCACCTACGCCACATAAAACAATATTATATTCTTCCATTATTTACTCCTTTCTTAAAATTGCTTTTCTTGGACACACTTCAATGCAGACTCCGCAGCCATTGCATAAAGATTCATCAATAACTACTTTCTTATCGTCTTCCATCCAGATTAAGGCCGGACAACCAAAAGCTTTAACGCAAATTTTACATCCATCGCATATATTTTGATCCACTCTCACTTTAACATATTTATTTTCATCAGTAAGAGCGCAGGTATGCCTTGAAACAATCAAAGATACTTCATCAAGATTTGCCGTTTCTTTAAGTACTTCTATTGTATCTTTAAGATTCATTGGATCCACTACTTTTACAAATTTGATGCCCATAGCTCTTGCAATGTCTTCTGGTAGTATAGGAGTAGTTTTCTCTCCTAAAGATGATAATCCACAGGATGGACAGGGTTGTAAGCCAGTCATTGCTGTTATTCTATTATCCATAACAACAATAGTTGCCTTGGATTTATTATAAACTGAATTTACAAGAGCAGGGAGCCCTGTATGGAAAAATGTTGAATCACCAATTGTTGCAACTACTTTTTCAGGAATAAATTTAGATAGAGCAGCCCCGATACCGATACTTGCACCCATACATACACAGGTATCAACAGCATTTAATGGAGGTTGAATACCTAAAGTATAACACCCTATGTCGCTTGGATAAATTCCTTTTGGAAATGCTCTTCTGATTGCATAAAAAGTAGCTCTATGTGGGCAACCTGGACATAAAACTGGATATCTTGGAGGAACAATTTCGTCTGGTACATCCTCAACAAAAAAACTTTCCTTAGGCTGAATATCGAGAAATTTAACTATTGCATCATGAACAATATCAGTAGTGAATTCATAAGTTCTTGGTAGATAATCTTTTCCATGTATTTCTATGTCTTTCTTGGCTTCAAATGCAATTTTCTTAATATCTGTCTCAATTAAAGGTTCAAGTTCTTCAACAATGAGGATTTTATCACAACTATTTAAGAAATTCTTAATTAATGATACAGGAAGAGGATAAGTTAAGCCAAGTTTTAATAAGTTTACATTGTCAATTCCTTCGTAATTTAAAGCCTCTTTAACATAATTTATCGTAATCCCGCAGGCAATTATCCCAACTTTACTATTTTTGTGTTCCATATTATTAAATGGTGTATCTTCAATATAAGAAGTGAGTTCATCGAAGCGATTTATAAGGTCGGGGTGAAGATTATAGGCATGTGCTGGGAGTACTGCTCTTCTAACTTTATCTCTAATGAATGAGGGTGTAGATTCAAATTTGGTTATATCACCAAATTCTACTCCGCCTGAGCAATGAGCAATTCTTGTGGTTTGCCTAAGAAGAACAGGGAGTTTAAACTTCTCTGAAAGAGAAAAAGCATATTTTGTCATATCCTTTGTTTCCTGTGGCGAAGCAGGTTCAAAGCAGGGAATAGAAGCAAATCTTGCATAATACCTGCTGTCCTGCTCATTTTGAGATGAATAGCATGAAGGATCATCTCCTACAGCTATAACCATACCACCTTCAACTCCTCCATAGGTGACAGAAAGCAACGCATCAGATGCAACATTTAAGCCCACATGTTTCATTGAAACGATAGACCTTAGCCCTGTCCACGATGCGGAAAGGGCTGTTTCAAATGCAACCTTTTCATTAGTTGAATACTCAAAATAAATTCCAGCGTCTTTTGCAATTTCAGAAAAAAGATCTCCAATCTCCGAAGCAGGAGTACCTGGATAGGTTGCTACAACCCTTACGCCTGCTTCAATTGCACCCCTAACTACTGCATGGTTACCCATTAACAATTCTATTTTTCCAATTTTGTCTTCGGTTACCATAATTCCTCCTGTTATTTACATAAATTAAAATTTTTTATAAATTCTTTTATTTCTTCACTAAAATTGATAAATACACTACTAAACTCAAAAATGAGGTTATTTAATTCATTCTCAAAGTTAACTTCTGTATCAAAAATTAATTTACTACGTAGCGCCGCAAAAGCTCTCATTTTTTCGGATGTTTTTTCAGAAATAACATTTCCATCGTTAAGTATGGTAAATGTTTCAAGATAATTTTTAGGCTTCTTTAAATCTAAATTGATTATAAGGATAAACGAAGTATCAATTGCTGCTTGCATTGCTCTTAAAAAGAGAAAGTATTTTGCAAATTGATCCTCATGTAGATCAATCTCCTTTATATTATTTTCGCCAGTTAAGAGATAATCGAAAACGAGGTCAGTATTAAACATAATAAAATTTCTCTCTTACTTTAGATGTATCATAATAATAATTTAAAACATTTACTGACCACACATCAAAAAGTTTTTGATTTTTAACAAATAATGTTGCTCCAGTATTCAATAGATTCATAATGAATACAGGAGAATAACTCTCTAATCTATCGTTTAAAGAGATTAGCTCAATGTTTTCATAGAATTTTGATGCGATAAATCCAAGTTGTTCAACTAATTCTTTATAGGATTTTTTATCTTTAAAGTAGATAGCTAAGCCAAGCTTAGAATTCTTATAACCAATATCTCTAAGATAGTCACCATAACAAATTGCAAAAACTACATCTTCAAAACCAAAAAGATAGTTCCTAAGCTTCTTAATCTTTTCCTGAAAAATCATCACATAAAAGAATTATAAAATATTTAAGAAATAAGGCAAAGTAAAAAGATAACCAATATTATTTTTGACAGTTAATTTTAAAGGTTTTAAAATATATATGCAAATTAATTATTGAAAAAGTTAATTAATATTAATGGGGTGCTTTAAGGTCTTTTATTTGACCGTTAGGCTGAGAGGAGTTATAAAAACTCTAACCCAATGTACCTGATCTGGGTAATACCAGCGTAGGGAAAAGTTTTTTAAAAACAACCCTCAAAACCTCAAAAAACTAAAAACCCCATAGAAAGGATTTTTTATTTATGGATTGTTTGTACAGAGCACTGACTATTGCTGGCTCTGATTCAAGTGGGGGTGCTGGCATTCAGGCAGATTTAAAAACATTTCAAGTATTTAATGTTTATGGAGCTTCGGTAATAACTGCTATCACTGCACAAAATACGTATGAAATAAAATCTATCCATAAAATACCTCCTCAAATAGTAGCTGACCAGATAAATGCAGTATTAGAAGATGTTGGAGCTGACTCAGTTAAAACTGGAATGCTTTACAGTGAAGACATTATTGAAGTTATTGCTGAGTGTATTAAAAAATTTGATATAAAAAACTTAGTTGTTGACCCTGTTATGATTTCTAAAACTAACGTTCGATTGATTAGCAAAGAGGCTGAAAAAGCTCTCATAGAAAAACTTTTCCCCCTAACCCTTGTCCTGACTCCTAATATTCCTGAGGCTTCAGTTATTTCAGGAGTAATAATAGAAAACTTAGATGATGTTAAAAAAGCGGCAAAATATATTTATTCATTGGGACCAAAATATGTATTAATTAAAGGCGGACACCTTGCTGGACCGAATTCAACCGACGTTCTCTATGATGGTGATAAGTATTACTACTTTGAAGATTTAAGAGTTGATACATTAAACCTTCATGGTGCTGGATGCACATTTTCTGCTGCAATTGCTGCAAATATTGCTTTAAAGAAAGATGTGATATCTTCCATAAAAGCTGCTAAAGATTTTATAACTTTTGCTATTAAAAATACATCTATAAAAATAGGCAAGGGTTATGGTCCATTATTTCATGATATTAACTATAAGAAAGGAGAAAACATTTAAATTATGGATAACGTTAATATTCTAAACTTATGTGCTAAGATCTGGGGTGAGATGAAAGCAAAAAAACCACTTGTCTACCACCTCACTAATTATGTTGCCATAAATGAACAAGCTCATACAACTTTAACAATTGGCGCAAGGCCTGTAATGGCTTACTCGCCTGAAGAATCAGAAGAAATGTGTGGTATTTCTAATGCCTTGCTTTTAAACATAGGCACTCCTTCAATAGAAGAGCTCTATGCCATGAAAAAAGCATTAAGAAAAGCAAATGAAATAAATATCCCGGTTCTCCTTGACCCCGTCGGCTACGGAGCTACAGAATTTAGAAATAGGGTTGTACAGGATCTATTAAATTCTGGCAAGTTCTGCGTAATTAAAGGAAATTGTGGAGAAATAGCAGCATTATCAGGAATTAGTGGTGCAGTAAGTGGAGTTGATAGTAATCTAAAAGAAAATAACAGTATAAAAGAGATTGTTAAAAGTTTAGCAGGAAAATACAAGTCAATAATCATTGCCACTGGTGAAGAAGATATAATATCTAACGGTAAAATCTCTTTTTTAGTAAAAGGTGGTAGTAAAATGCTCACCTATTTAACTGGCTCAGGGTGTATGGTAGGCTCTATAATCTCATCCTTACTTGCAGTAAGCTATGATTATTTAGAAGCTTCCTTAACTGGCCTATTGGCAATGAAAATAGCTGGCAAAAGAGCAGAAGTAAACTCAAAAGGTACAGGTAGTTATAAGTCAAACCTGTACGATAGATTGTTCGAATTAAGGGAAGAAGACTTTATTAATGAGGGAGAAATAGAAAAATGGAATTAAGAGAGAGATTAAGGCTCTATTTTATCCCTGATAAAGAGATTGGCCTTGGAAGAGATTTAGTATTTCAAGCTTTAGAAGCCATTAAAGGTGGCGCAACAGCAATTCAGCTTAGAGCTAAAAAAATGAAAGATGTCGATATTTATAAAATCGGCTTAGAAATGAGAAAAGTAACTGCTCAAAATAATGTTCTGTTCATTGTAAATGATAGAGTTGATATTGCTCTTGCTACTGAGGCTAATGGGGTGCACCTTGGTAAAGATGATTTGCCAGTCTCAATTGCAAGAAAACTAACCCCCAAGAACTTTATAATTGGAGCATCCGTCTCTAATGTAGACGAAGCTATAAAAGCACAAAATGAAGGAGCAGATTACCTTGCTGTATCAAGCGTATTTCCGACAACAAGTAAAGATGATGTGAATGCAGTGGGGATTGAGGCTCTTAAGAAAATAGTCAAATCGACTGATTTACCTGTTATTGGAATTGGAGGGATAAACCTCGACAATTTAGATAAGGTCTTAAATGCAGGAGCCTGTGGAGTTGCAATAATTTCTGCAATTGCAGCAAAAGAAGATATTATTAGCGAAACTTTAGCATTTAAGCAAAGAATAATGAAAATTTTAAAAGGAGATGAGTTAAAATGACTCAATGGGAAAATGCCATAAAAGGCGTAATATCACCACAAATGGAGATATGTGCAAGGAACGAAGATGTAGCAATAGAGCATATAATAAGTTCTCTTAAGAATGGTTTAGCAGTGATCCCGGCGAATAGGTTGCACGCTAATCTTACATCACCTTCAATTATAGGAAAAGGCTTTAGAGTAAAAGTTAACGCTAATATTGGTACATCTTTTGGTCATTCCGATTTAAATGAAGAGTTAGAAAAGCTAAAAGTTGCTATAGACGCTCAAGCTGATTCTGTAATGGACCTCTCCACCTGGGGAGATTTAAGAGAGATAAGGAAAGAGATTTTAAAGAATTCTCCCATTCCCGTTGGTAGTGTGCCTATATACAGTGCTTCAGTAAAGGCTTATGAATCAAAAAAGAGTGTTATTGATTTTACTGAAGAAGAGTTTATAGAAATAGTCAAAGAACATGCGGAAGATGGTATTGACTTTATGACAATTCACTCTGGAGTGACAAAGAATGTATTAGAGATAACAAAAAGGTCAAAAAGAATTGCAAAGATGGTAAGTAGAGGTGGCTCAATAATAGCTGGCTGGATGGTGAAAAATAATAAAGAAAATCCATTCTTTGCACATTTCGACGAGATACTCGATATTGCAAAAGATTATGATGTTACATTGAGTCTTGGAGATGGTTTACGTCCTGGAGCTATTTTAGATTCTACGGACTCCTCTCAAATATCTGAACTATTAGTCCTCGGAGAACTCGTTGAAAGAGCAAGACTAAAAGGCGTACAGGTTATGGTGGAGGGGCCGGGTCACATATTTCTTGACCAGATTGAAGCAAATATTATACTTCAAAAAAGTATATGTAAAGAGGCACCATTTTTTGTTCTTGGACCTGTGGTAGCTGATATCGCTCCTGGATATGACCATATTACATCAGCAATTGGTGGAGCAGTAGCCGCTATGTATGGAGCAGATTTTTTATGTTATGTTACTCCAAATGAACATTTAGGGCTACCTGATGCATCTGATGTAAGGGAGGGTGTAATAGCAACAAGAATAGCTGCTATTGCTGCAGACCTTTCCCGGAGAAACCGCTTAACGATGGAGAAAAACAAAGATATGGCTTTGGCTCGTGCTAATTTTGATTGGGAGAAGCAATTTGAATTATCAATAGATCCTAAGGGTGCAAAGGAAAGATATAATAGAAGGAAAGTTAACATAGAGAAAGGTTGCTCCATGTGCGGACCATTTTGTGCTTTGAAAATCGCAGAAGAGTACTTGAAAGACAAGTAGCACTCTATAATTTCTTATAAAAGATCTCGAGAATCAATACTTCTCTTTCTATTAATCCACATTTGTATGGATATAAAAAATTATTACTGAATTCCTATTTTCATGGGAATAACACGCAAGGAGACCCTTCGTCGCTGGGAAGATGCTCCTCATCTTTTTCGTCATTCTGAGCGTAAGCGAAGAATCTCAGTGCTCCTCAGGGTGACGAGGTTGGGTTTGGGATCCTTGTAAAGCAAAATATGGATTCTCTCCCTCAGGGTGACGGGGGGGGGTTGTCATCCACGAATTCCACACAACTGTCATCCCCGAAATACACACAACTGTCATCCCCGAAATCTTTTATCGGGGATCCAGACCATACTTCTAAACTCTCTGGATTCCCATTTGCATGGGAATGACGGGATACAGCTGGATTCCCGCAATCGCTTGGAATGACAAAGAAGGTTGTAGGAATGACCGCCTCTCAGTCATTCCGAAAGTGCGGTATTTTTGCACAAGTCCTTAAGGAATCTCAGTATTTATCGGTAAACTTTTTTATTTAACTTTTAGTTTAACAGTTGCTTTCTTGCTTCTTCCTACTGAGTCAATAACCTCAAACTTGATTTCTATGGTTCCTCTTGATTCAAACTTATGGGTTAGATTAACTTCAGCTGTATCAACTTTCTTTTCCTCTTTAGAGGAACCATCGCCCCAATCAATTTTTAGAGTATAAGGAGCATTCCCACCATCAATTCTAACAGTTAATTCAAGAGAAGTATCAAAGTCAATATAAGCCTCACCTGTATCTGGGTCTGACTTAATGTTCTTTAAATATACTCCTATTGAAAGAGGCATTACTTCACCTCTTTTTGGTTTGATTAGTAGATGAACTGATTCTCTATCAGTAGAACCTTCCTTGCAGGTTACATCAAATATTATATCTACGCTCTGATCATTTCTAATATTACTTTTAACTTTACAGTATATATAGAAAGTAGTTGTATCCTCTGCTAAGATTTTCCCTACATTAAATTCTACACTATTTCCAAATACTGAACCTCTTAAAAGGTCAGCTTTTACATATTCAATATCTTGAGGGAGAGTCATTGTAAGTTTAGTATTAGTTGCATCTCCATTCCCCTTATTCATTATCTGCATCTTTATTATTACATCATCGCCTGGATAGTATTCATTTCTATTAAGTTCTGGGGAAAGGAAAAGAGAAGGTTCTGGTTTATGTTGAATTGGACCGACAGTTACAGTATTTGATGGAATTGATGTATTACCATTTTCATCAACAGCTACTACATAATAGGAGTAAGTATTTCCAATTAAACCAC
>JBPOJC010000012.1:0-5299 GCA_052034135.1 Caldisericota bacterium
TAATACACTGAGTTTCCAATATTGTAGTTTCTTAGAACTTCTACTATTGTTGGAGATCTTTCTATTTCCTTTATAATTGCAATCTTTTCTTCTTTTGCTTAAAAAATCTCTTTCTCATTTTTTTACCTCCTAATTTGTACTCTTAATTTTATTACAAACTGTCCAATTAATTAGGGGGCAGGGACAAATTCACATTTATTATGTTGTAATATATTTAACTTAATTACTTAATTGTCAACTATTTTTAGTTTATAAAAATATGACTTGGTTATTAAACGAGAACATTAATTCAACTCTTAATTTCAATGGCAATAAAGCCATGAGATTTCTTTTTGGATGAATTTTTATACAGCACTTCAAATTTGGTTTTATAATATATAGTGAAAATGATTAAGCAGAAAGAAATTAAAGAGAAATTAAAGAAAACTTACTTCCCATTTTTTGGGCATTTTGGTAGCTTCACTCCTGTTCAGGAGCTCGCAATACCTCACATATTAAACCGAGAAAACATTGTTTTGATTTCTCCTGCAGCAAGCGGAAAGACTGAAGCAGTTATTGCTCCCATACTTGAAAATCTTTTATTAGATGGAGAAACAGAAGGGTTTAAAGTTCTATATGTTTCACCGACAAGGTCGCTTGTAAATGACCTCTTTAGAAGACTAAAAGAGCCTGTTACCTATCTTGGACTCACAATTGAACGTAAAACTGGAGATCACCCATTGATTAATACCGGGAAATTGCCAAATATTTTGCTTACAACCCCAGAGTCTTTTGACTCTCTCCTTACGAGGGAGACAAAAATCTTTACAAATCTTAAAGCTGTCATTCTTGATGAGATACATTTATTAGATAATACACCAAGAGGTGATCAATTGCGAATTCTATTAAATAGACTGAGGAAGATCAATAATAATATTCAGTATAGTGCTCTTTCAGCAACAATTGATGACCTAAAAATTGGCGAGAGATATTTCCCTGATTCTAAGTTCTGTGTTTTAAAGTCTGAAAGGGAGATTGAATATTCACTTATAAAAGCTAAAGATTTTATTGATGAACTATTTAAGGTTGCTTTGGAGAGAAATCTAAAGAAAATATTAATCTTTTTCAATGCTCGAAGCTTATCAGAAGAATTTTCAAGAAAATTAAATTGTCCACCATTTCAAGGGAAAGTGCTCGTTCATCATGCAAGTCTGCCAAAACCTAAAAGAGAAGAAGTCGAGAAAGCAATGAATGATGCTGATAGTATGATTCTTCTTGCAACTTCAACTTTAGAATTAGGTATAGATATCGGAGATGTTGATTGTGTAGTCCTATATAGACCTCCATTTAATGTTTCTTCACTTCTACAAAGAATAGGTAGAGGTAATAGAAGGAGTGATAAGCTGTTCGCCCTTGGAGTATATACTGATAATTGGGAAAAAGTATTGTTTGAAACTATGTTTGCTTCTGCTAAGTCAGGCAGATTATATGAAAAATTGTATAAACCAGCATTATCTATAATTCCACAACAAATCTACTCATATATGTATCAAAGGAGAAGAATCGGCACAACTTTAAAATCTATTTATGAAATTTTTAAGCCAACCTATGATTATGATACTGTTAGAGAAATATTTAGCTCATTAATTGAAGCAGGATTTATAACGGAGACAAGAGCAGGAATTTACTTCTTATCTCCCGCACTTGAGCGTAAAATCAGTTATGGAAAAATTTACTCAAACATAGCAGAAGTATCATTTGGTGAATATGAAGTGTATGACGTAGCAAAAGATACTCCTGTGGGTAAAATTTTCTACCCTAAAGAGACCTTTATTCTATCCGGAAAGTGCTGGCAAACAGTAAATGTTTCAGATGACAAAAAAAGGATTTATGCTAAAGCCATAGGTGATACGACTGATTATGAAAAAGTTTTTGAAGGAAAGGGAGCAGGAAACTATAACTATTTGCTTGCACCTGTGATAAAGAAAAAATTTTTCCCAGAGCTTAAAGGTGAGGAGTTCCCATTTATAGTAAAAGATAAAAATGTTTACATATTACATTTTTTAGGTTCTTTATATGGCTTCTTGCTTGCAAATGCATTTTCTTATGAGGGCTTAGATGCTTTTGACGTAGATGGTAAAATGCTAATCTTAAGACAGTATAACTTAGAAAGCGATGATTTCCCAGTTCCGTCTGATGAGGCAATAATAGAGGCAATAGGTTCAAATATTGAAAGGCTTGAGGATGCACTTGGCAGTGGAGCCTATTTTTATGATTTACCAGTTAAATACCAAATTGAAGACCATTACAGAAATCTTGATATAGAACGTTTTCTAGAGTTTTTAAGGGCTTTAAAACTTGTTCCTATAAACTCAAATTACTTTGAGGAAATTAGCAAATTTATAAGTACTAACTAAAATGAAGTATAATATAAATTAGAAATGCAATTGAATCGGAGGTTTATTAAAAAATGAAAAGAATGAAAATTTTGGTAAAAGGTAATCTAAAAAGGATTAATCAATCATCTAACTGTAGGGAGTGTCAAACGCCCTGCAAATCTGCATGTAAAACATCATGCACTATAGGTAATCAGACTTGTGATAATCTAAAAAAGAAGGGTAAATGGATCTGGTAGAGGAAAAACTCAATAATGGGATAATACATCCATTCTCCTTTTGTGGAGAGTTCTTTCTTTTTGATTCAAGCACAAATTCAATTTTTTCGATACCTGAAAGTTACTATAAATCATTTTTCTCCAGAGAAAAGGATTCAGACCTTTTAAATGATTTGATTGAAGGAGTAAAAAATGGCTACTTTTCCCCAAAAGATGAACCATTCACCGATAACAGAGTTTTCAAATCTATGTGTCTTATAATTACAAGAAATTGCAACTTTTCATGTAAATATTGCTTTGCTAAAGAGAGCAGTAAGACTGAATATAGGAATGCTATTATGAGTAAAGAGACAGCAAAAGAAGCTCTCCTATTTCTTGTGAATGCAAGCAAAGAAAGGAAAAACTTAGAAATTGACTTTTTTGGGGGAGAGCCACTTCTTGGCTTTGAAACGATAAAAAGTACCATTGAATATTCTAAAGTTTTAAGTGAAAGGTTTAATAAGAACTTTCTATTTTCTCTTACCACTAACGCATCGTTGCTAAATGATGAAATTATTGACTATTTAAACAGAGAAAATATTAGTCTTATTTTAAGCCTCGATGGGGATAGAAAGACAAACGATGAGTATAGAGTTAAAAGTAGTGGATCAGGCACTTTTGATGAATCTTTCGGCAATATAAAGAGAGTATTATCAAAAAGGAACGAAGGATATTATGTAAGAGGAACGTATACAAGCAAAACAATGAATTTTCCTGAAAATGTTAGGTTTTTCTATTCATCTGGAATAAAGAAAATATCAATTGAGCCAGTAGTAACTAAGAACGAATTTATTAACCTTAAAAAGGACGACTTAACCTCACTTAAAAAAGAGTATGAAGAGCTATCAAAATGGTATATTGATGTTAAGAAGGCTTATAAAGATTTATCATTTTATCATTTTGAGCTTGATCTCATAAATGGATCCTGTATTGAAAAGTTGATGAGTGGTTGTGGTGCAGGTGTAGAATATTTATCTGTATCTCCTGAAGGTGATTTATACCCATGCCATCAATTTGATGGTAATAGCGAATTTAAATTGGGTGACATATATAATGGAATAACAAATAGTAATATAGCTTCTACTTTTAGGAATGCAACAATTGTTTCCAACAAAAAGCCCTGTGATAACTGTTGGGCAAAGTATCTCTGTGGTGGAGGATGCCTTGCCAATAATTATACAATTAATAACGATATAAATTCAACATATGGTCTTGGATGTGAAATACAAAAATTGCGGTTAGAAGCGGCTCTTTTTGTTCAGGCAAAGCTTCAAAATTTTCAATAATTAGGTGTATATTCTAATCTTAACTGTTTAAAACCAAATATGGACTGGATCCCCGATAAAAGATTTCGGGTATGACCCTTCCCCGTCACCCTGAGGATCGCTCATTCCTGCGACAAGGAATCTCACCACCGCCCAGTCACCCTGAGAGAGCGTATTTTGCGACCGAAGGGTCTACTTTTTTAGCATTTTTTTTAAGCCATACATAAATAAAAAACAGACAGAAATGTCTGTTCTACATTAGAATAAACAAAATGAGGAGATTCTTCGCTTCGCTCAGAATGACTGCAAGGTTGTAGGAGATTCCTTAAGGACTTGTGTGCGATAATACCGCACTTCGGAATGACGAAGTGGTGGTACGGATATTCTTCAGGACGAATGCGATAATACTGTACTTACTAAATGACATTATTAAACAGGTAGATACAGATAGATTTTCCTAAATTTTCATATAATCAAAAAGCAAAGAAAATTGCTAAACTTTTAAACTTTAATAAATTTTTAGGTATTTTATTATATTAATGTATGATTAAGAAAGTAGTTGCTCAAGTAAAAGGTATGAGCTGTGCAGCATGTGCTCTTACTGTAAAAAAGGCTATCGAAAATACAGAAGGTGTTGTTAATGCAAATGTGAATTTAGCAACAAATCAAGCTACTTTCTCATATGATACTTCTTTAGTTTCAATTGATGAAATATTTAGAAATGTTGAAAAAACTGGTTATTCATTGAATTTTTCAGTTAATGAAGAATCAAATGAACTTAAAAGTGCCAGATTAAGATTAGTTTTTTCTCTTGTTTTTCTTATCCCTCTTGTTTTTATTATGATAAATTCAATGTTAGGTAAAATGATTCCATTTATGGATATATGGGATCTAATTCTTTCAGGTTCAATAATATTTATTATTGGTTACCCTGTTCAGTATAGAGCCTTTAAAGCTCTTTTCCATGGTAATTTTAACATGGATTTTCTAATAGCTCTTGGTTCAATCGCCTCATATTCAACAGGATTAATGAACATTTTTGGCTTACAAATTTCAGATTTTTCATATGTTGGTGGAATGATAATGTTTTTCCACTTGCTTGGAAAATATCTTGAAACACTTGCAAAAGGACAGGCAACTCAGGCAATAAAAGGTTTATTAGAGCAAAGTGCAAAAAGCGCAAGAATAATTGTAGATAATAAAGAAGTAGAAGTGCCAATTAGTAAGCTCGATGTAGGAGACATAATGATAATAAGGCCAGGAGAAAAAATTCCTACAGATGGAGTAATTATAGAAGGAATAACTACTGTTGATGAATCAATGGTAACTGGAGAATCATTGCCTGTAACAAAGGAAATTGGAAGTGAAGTAATTGGTGAAACTATAAATCAATACGGCACTG
>JBPOJC010000065.1:0-4654 GCA_052034135.1 Caldisericota bacterium
TAATACACTGAGTTTCCAATATTGTAGTTTCTTAGAACTTCTACTATTGTTGGAGATCTTTCTATTTCCTTTATAATTGCAATCTTTTCTTCTTTTGCTTAAAAAATCTCTTTCTCATTTTTTTACCCCCTTGTTTGTAATCTTAATTTTATTACAAACTGTCCAATTAATTAGGGGGCTGGAACAATTCAGGATTAGCAACTGCTGAATGTAAAGGAATAATTGTGGAAGATTGTCTATAATCGAAGTTGTCTATAAAGGCATAAACTACAACTAAATAATCTAACCCATATAGTTCATTCTGTGTAATATGAACTGTTTCACTAAGTTCAGGTAATTTCCTAATTGGTCTTTTTCATCTGTAACCCATCCAGCAACAAAAGGAATAGGTAGTATAAATTATTTTGTGTAAATTTGAAAATTAAATGTAAAGAGGTAGAAAAAAGCATTCTCCTTCCTTATAAAGTTTATTTAAAGGAATTTAAAACTAAATAAGAAAGGAGAAAAAAAATGAACTTAGAAATAAGTTTAGCAGAAATGAAAGAAATTTTAAATGAAATTAGAAAGAAACCAGAAGGAATTTTCAAAATGATGAGGGAAGATATTAAGGAACTTATAGGAGAGTATCTTTCTTCCCTTATGAAGATTGAACTTTCAGATCTTCTTAAAAGGGAACCTTACGAAAGAAAGGAGGGTGAATTAAAACCAAATTATAGGAATGGCTATTATGGTAGAAATTTTACTCTAAAGAGAATTGGTGAAGTTTCAGTTTCTGTTCCAAGAGACAGAAAAGGTGAATATCAAACAAAAGTTCTACCAAAAAGTAAACGCTATGAAAAAGAGTTAGAAACTGATATATGCCTTATGTATTTAACTGGAACAAGTACAAGAACCCTATCAATGATATCTGAAAGGTTAATAGGTAGAAAGCTATCTCATGCCGAAGTTAGTAATGCATCTAAAGAATTAATAGAGGGTGTAGAAAGATGGAGAAACAGGGACTCATCCAAAGAAAAGATAAAGTATCTTATTATCGATGGAGTTTTCTTTTCTATGAGAGTAAAAGGTAGTATAGAACAAGTTTCAGTTCTCGTTGTGATAGAAGTAACTGATAAAGGTCAAAGATTAGTATTAGCTATTCAATCAGGAGATAAGGAATCAGCTTCAAATTGGAGAGAAATATTTAAAGACTTAAAGAAAAGAGGTCTTAACTCTCAAAATGTAACTCTTGGAATAATGGATGGTCTTCCAGGTCTTGAGAAGGTATTTAAAGAAGAGTTTCAAAATGCAAAAGTTCAAAGATGCCAGGTTCATATTGCAAGGAATGTATTAGCAAAAGTTCCAAAGAAATTAAAGAAGAAGGTAGCAGATGATTTAAGGTCAATATTCTATGCAAGTAGTAAAGAGAAATCATTAAGCTTCTTTTCTGATTTTAAGAGTAAATGGGAGAAAGAACTTCCCTCTGCTACTAAATGTCTTGAGAATTCCTTAGAGTCTTGCCTAACATTTTTCTCTTTCCCAGAAGAAGAATGGATCTCTATTAGAACAACAAACATAATTGAAAGACTAAACAAAGAGTTTAAAAGAAGAACTAAACCTATGGAAATCGTTGCAGGCGAACAGTCTTGTTATAGTATCTTAGTATTTATTGCATTAAAGATGGAATTATATTGGAAATCTAATCCAATAGGGAGAGTGCAAAATCTACCTTTCTATAAAAGCTTGATGGAGAAAGGAGAAGAATGATTTTACACAAAAAGATTGACAATGCCGGGTCATTAGCACAATAGATGTAGGAGTTTTGAGTTATGGGGTTACCTAAGCTTCCTTCTACTGGATTCTTCATTATGAATCTACCAACTTCAGGATCATAATACCTTGCATGCATATAGTATAACTCAGTTTCGGAGTCATGGATGACATCATCTCTACCAATAGATAACTTTGAATTATAAATTGTTGGTTTTGATAATAAATTCCCAAATGGGTTACAGTAGTTTTCTACTACATATCCAGTATCGTTCGTTAAAGCTATTACACTTCCTCTCATATCAGTAACATAAAAATAAGTTTGAGTTTTTCCACCTTGCTCTATTTTAATTCCATAGGGGATGTACCTTACAGTTTTAATTACTTCTCCAGTTAATTTATCCCCATGAACCTCTTTTGATAGGGTTCTTCCCTGGTAGTGATAGGTTTTAATATTAGTATCAGTAGACTATTTTTAATGCTACAACTTCGATGACTCCACCACTCTGTATTGTGTAACCAATACTTGTATCCCCTGTTTTTTCTTTTTTCTTAATTCTTTCACCAAAATAACCATATTTCTCTATTATCTGTTTAAGTTGTTTTGTTTCTTTGCCTCCTATCCTAAACACTACTCTCACCTTAATAGGTTCCTTAGATATGTTAGATATTTTAGTTTCACATCCTCCATTTTTTACTATGAGCTCACCATTTGCTCTTTCATAAGGCATATTAGATAATCCATAAGAGATTAAAGCTCCATCATCTAAATTAGTTTCTACTTTAATTACAAGATTATTCCCATCCCTTGAAGCATTCAATTTTAAATCCACCACATTAAAAGATTTCGGACAAGAAGCATAATAAAGAATAGTTGGAATAGAAAGAAAAATTAATAAAAAAGCCAATAATTGATTCATTATTTTTCTTGTATCAAGTTTTAGATAAGTCTCTACATAATCCTTCTCTTTACTTATTATGTATTCCTGAACAATAGAAATCATTTGACATATTATTAAAGCAAGTAACGAAAAAAGAATATAAAGAACCGAAGTATTATTAGAAATATATTCAAAAACAAAGACTATAGGTAGAGATATAAACCAAAAAAATACAATCCAGCATTGAGAATAAAAAAGGAGTCTTACGCTTTTAATCTTGTCAGAATAAGGGCAAAACATTATAAAAATAATCCATAAGGTTAACTGAAGAAAGCCAGATAGAAAAGTAAAAGTATCTAATTCTCTCGTTTTTGGAGCAATATTAAGTAAAAAACACTGTCTATAATCGTTCCAAGTGTAGCATATTGCATTAAGTAAGCCTATCACAAAAGTTATGATAAAAAGAATAGTAAAAACTCTTATTAAAGTATCCTTTCTTCCTCGTTTTAGAAGTAGGAAGAGAAAAATATAGAGCAGGGGGGTAAGAGCAATGAGAACGATAGTAAAATAAAAGAAACGATACAAATGAAAAGGTGGGAAAAATCTAATGTTATCAAAAATGAGACTCAAATGTGGAGAACAATGAGATATTTCTAAAAGAGGAATCAACAAAAGATGTGCAGCCGTTTGCAAAACTACTATAGAAACTCCACCAATAAAAATAATTTTTCCTAAAGAATAGAAAGGTTTATCTTTTTTATTTACTAATTCACTCATAATTACTTATGGTCATTTGATTCTCAGCTTTTCGCTTTACTGTTTTGTTCCACCAGCGATGAATACTGGATTAGCAAATGCACCATGATAAGAAGGATTCGAAGAACCTTCATCTCTATAATCAAAGATATCTCTGAATACAAATTCCACAACAATATAATCTGCTCCATATAATTCATTCTGTGCAATATGAACTGTTTCACTAAGTTCAGGTAATCCAGGAGAAAGAAATTCCTCATATTTTATAACTCTTGGTTTCCAAGGAGGTCCATCATCTGGACCTGAATCCGATTTTCCATAAATCGCATAACCAACAACAGCTCCACCCTTTTCAAGGGCAGGTTTTGCGAAAAGAGAAATATCAATGCCAGCAGGGGAAACTTCAGTTTTTCCTCCACTTATTATTCCACTGGCAGTAAATGTTCCCCATCCTCCAGCTTCTGAAGCTGTAATTCCTTTATGTTCTTTTCCGCATCCTCTTAGAGATCTAATTAGCATATCGTCTGATCCATCAAATCCAGGAATATTAACAAAAGTGCAGGAAGTTCCATAAACTGGTTCAAAACGAGACATTAGATAATATTCAAAGTTTGGAACTTCTCTTTCTTCTTTGTCAGGTATAGTAAGAAGTCCACTTGAATCTGCAGCTATTAATGCAACAATATCTTCTACTCTATACCACCAGGCATCATGGCAATCTGAATTACTCACACCAATTACGAAATTATTAGCATAATCTTCAGAGCCAGGAATAATTGAATCATTATTCCATTTAAGAAAAGTATAAAATATGTCAGTATATAAAAAATTATGCCATATATTCCACATGCTTCCCTTGTGCCCCCTCCATCTGCAAGCCGACTCATTAAATATTTCAACTCCCATTATTCCCAACCCATCATTGCTTTGATCGTCATCACCAAAACTTCTTATTACACTCGGGATTGGATGATTACCCCATGAGGATAACCATTCTTCTTTACTCAAATTAAACTTAGGGTGAGCAATAATTGACCATCCCTTTGGTCCAATAGTACTACCATGGTCTTTAGCACATGTTTCTGGAATTGCTCCTCTTATAAAATTCTTCTTATTTATACTTTGATTAGAATATCTAACTAAATGCTGTTCAATATCTGCAAATCCTCGATAATTAAGAATATCAGGAGCAGCAGAAGAACCTTCACAGCAGAAACAGGGCTCAGCATGAGGACATTCAATTGCTCCTGCTCCCCAACAAAGTGTAA
>JBPOJC010000085.1:0-1529 GCA_052034135.1 Caldisericota bacterium
TTTTATGGAAAGGAAGTATTAATTTAAATGTCTAAGAGTAATTTTAGTTTTGTTTCTTCCTTCCACAACCAGAGAGAGAACAGCTTTAGCAAAAGTATATTCTGCAGCAGTTTTTATTGGTTTTTAAACATTCTTCTCGGAGGGGATCCGCAACCTTTCCCAGACCCCGACAAAATTAAAGAAGCTGTTTTAGATGACCCTACAAATAGGCGCGATGATGCAAAAAAGAATCATAAAGAAAGCTGTGAAGAATATTGTGCTGACTGCCACCAATATTTATCATCTTTGGGACAGCCGAGTGGTTGCCGGTGTAACCGATGAAAACTAAAATAATAGTGATAATATCGTTTCTTCTTTTGATTAATTGCTGCTCCAGCACTTTTGGATATTATGCCAATGAAATTATGTTTTTTAATAAATGGAAGTTTGAGAATACACCAATAGAGGAATTTTCTACACCCTGGTATGGCTATCCAGCAAATGTTACTATAAAAGAAGATGATTCTATTGTATATACTACCTACAGCAATAGATTTGTAGCTCTAAACCTCAATACAGGAGAGGAGATTTTTTCAGTATATTCTCCTAATGACAAAGTCTTTGTAAACTTTGTTGTAGACAAAGATAGTATTTTTATTATTCAATGTCCAAGAGATTCAGAAGAGTTGATTAAAAGAATGGGGGATTTGCTAATAAAGTTAGACAGAGATACAGGAAAAGAAATTTGGAGAAGGGAGATTGTTTCAAATTCTCTCCTTTTTAATGGAAAAGATTCTTTAATAGTAGCTTCATCATGTTGTCCGTATTTAATCTATCTATCAAAAGATGAAGGAATAACTGTTAAAGAAGTAATACTTTCAAGATTTTATGTGAATAATAAAAGGTATTTAAATATCTACCCATATTTAATTAAAGAAAAGTATTTATACTGGATATTATCCCCGGTTGACAAAGATGAAGGTATCTTAGAAGTTCTCATATTCGATACAGAGACAAAAGAACAAATTGCTGGAATTCCAATAAATATAGAAATTCAGGAAGAAGCATATTACAAAATAATTTACATAGACGAAGAAAATATCATCATTGAACGATTTATTGATATACTCTGCTGGTATGGACAGAGTGAATTGATTTGCTATAACTTCGAAAAAAAAGATATTATTTGGGAAAAAACATTTTCAGAAGAAAATCATATACGCACAATTTTCATATCTGATGCCAATAAAGAAGCTTATTACTTAATCTGTAAATCTGGTTTAATTGTTTCGATCAATAAAAAAACGGGCGAAAATATAGATGAATGTTTATTAATTCAAAATGAAATAAATAAAATCTCAAGTGAATATATTTATTATCCAATTGGCGTATCTACATGGAGAGAATATGCATGGTTCAGACTTGAGCATACAGTGTTTATGTTTAATTTAAACACACAAAAATTGGTTTTTAAATTATGGGAAGGAGAAGAATATAGTTATTTAGATATTAAAGAGGGTATTTTTCTTGGCATAGTGCCAAATTCTGCT
>JBPOJC010000040.1:0-2686 GCA_052034135.1 Caldisericota bacterium
TGTAGCTCCAATAATAGTCCAAGGTAGAACATTTGTTCCTGTAAGATTTGTCTCAGAAAACCTTGGAGCTTCTGTTGAATGGATTGCCCAAGAAGAAAAGATAATAATTAAGTATCCCAAGATTTAACAATAAAAATAGTTATAATTAATATGGGATATTTTTTAAAAATATAAAATAAAAGGAAAGCGCTTATGATAAGAAAAGCAATTGTTGCTGGTAGTTTCTATCCGGATACAAGAGAAGAAATAATAAACTTCATTGAAAAAAGGTTAACTATAAAAGGTGAAAAATATAATGCCATTTCTATAATGGTACCACATGCAGGCTACATATTTTCAGGTAAAACTGCCATGTCTGTTTATAATTCTATAAATATTCCTGATAAAGTTATAATAATTGGTCCTAACCACACAGGCTTAGGACCTCCTTTATCAATTATGACGGAGGGTATATGGGAAACACCTATGGGAAATGCTCAAATAGATTCAGAGTTAGCAGAAAACATACTCACAAATTCAAGATATCTTAAAGCTGATACTTTTGCTCACTTAAATGAACATTCAATAGAAGTTCAACTTCCAATGCTAATTTATTTTAAAAGTGACTTTAAGTTTGTACCAATAGTAATGGGTAATTACTCAATACAATTTATTAATGACTTATCAAATGCAATTATTAAGGCTGCAGAAAGTAATGTACTTGTCGTAGCCTCTTCTGATATGTCTCACTATGTAAGTAGAAGAGAAGCAAAAGAGTTAGATTCTTTGGCTATCGAAAAAATTAAAAATCTTGATTCTTTGGGGCTTATGGAAGTAGTTTATGAATATGATATTTCAATGTGCGGAAGTGGTCCTATGGCAGTTGCAATAAATTATGCTAAAGAGAAAGGAGCAAAAGAAGCAATTCTCCTTGATTATACTGACTCAGGAGAAGTTACAAACGATACAAGTTCAGTTGTATCTTATGCAGGTTTTGTAATAATTTAGTTTAAACAAAGATAAATGAAAATAGTAATAGCAATTGGTGGTAATTCAATTATTAAAGACGAGAAAAGCGTATCCTCTCCTTCTGTTCAATACAATCAGGTTATAGAAACATGCAGAAATCTTTCTAAAATATTAGATAATAATGATAAAATTGCAATAACTCATGGCAATGGTCCTCAGGTAGGATATCTCCTAAGAATGTCTGAAAAAGCTAAAGATGAAATTCCATTATTCCCTCTTGATTACTGTGTAGCCAATACTCAAGGTGCAATTGGTTATCAGCTGCAAATGGCACTAAACAAAGTTATGAAAGAAACAAATATTAAAAAAGAAGCAGCAACATTAATTACCCAGGTTGTTGTATCTCAAGATGATCCTGCTTTTGAAAATCCCACAAAGCCCATAGGTGCTTTTTTTACAGAAGAAGAGATAATCAAACATGCAAAAATGTATGGATGGAAATATTTTAATGATTCAGGACGTGGATATAGAAGAGTTGTTCCTTCACCAAAGCCAATTTCTATTGTTGAAATTAGTTGTATTGAAACACTTCTTGATAATAACTTTGTAGTTATAGCCTGTGGTGGTGGAGGCATACCTGTTGTTGAAAAAAATGGAGAATACGTTGGTTGCGAAGCAGTAATTGATAAAGACGCTGCTTCTTCCTTGCTTGCAAAATCCTTGAATGCTGATCTTTTTGTTATTTCTACAGCAGTTGATTATGCTTATATAAATTATAACTCCGGAGGTGAAGAAATGATTAAAGAAATAAAAGCATCAAAATTAAGAGAATATTTAGAGAAAGGACATTTTGGCAAAGGTAGTATGGAACCAAAAATCAAAGCCTGTATCGAATTCACCGAATCTACAGGGCATAGGTCTGTGATAACATCGCCCTCTAATATTTATGATTCAGTAAAAGGATTGAGAGGTACTCAAATAACATTATGATGAAAAACATTAATCTTTTACCAATAGAAGAAGTCGCAAAAAAGATTTCCTTATCTCCGTCAGAGATAGAAAATTATGGAAATTATAAAGCAAAAATTAATTATAGCGTTATAAAAGAGGCAGAAAAGCAAAAAAGAGATTCAAAACTCATCCTTATAACAGCAATATCCCCAACTCCTGCAGGAGTTGGTAAAACCACAAATGCCATAGGGATTACAGATGCTCTAAACAAGCTTAACAAAAAAGCTGTAGCCGTGTTAAGGCAACCTTCATTGGGACCAACTCTTGGCATGAAGGGTGGTGCAACAGGAGGAGGGCTATCTCAAGTTGAACCAAGGGAAGATATAAACCTTCATTTTACTGGAGATTTCCATGCAATAACTTACGCAAATAATCTATTAGCGAGTCTAATAGATAACCACATTAATTTTGGAAATAAACTTGGTATAGATTACAGAGATATAAAATTCAAAAGAACAATAGACCTTGACGACAGAACCCTTAGAGAAATAATAATTGGGCTTGGAGAAAAAAATGGATTTCCTAGGAAAGAGTCTTTCCTTATCACTGCTGCTTCTGAAGTTATGGCAACAATGTCTATGGCTTTAAATATACCTGATCTCAAGGAAAGACTTGGAAGAATTATGATAGGTTATTCTTTTGAGGGTAATCCTGTATTTGCCAAGAGTATGGATGCAGAAGAAGCAATGGCTGTGCTTTTAAAAGATGCAATAAGACCAAATGTTGT
>JBPOJC010000094.1:0-6180 GCA_052034135.1 Caldisericota bacterium
ACTTCACCCTTGTACACACCATAATTAGAGTCATATTTGTAAAGGTGAGCAAGAGTATGAGTATCAGTAATATCGTTTACTTGTACTATTTTTATCTCAGGGTAATTCTCCAAAATAGCTTTGCAAACTTGCCTTCCTATTCTTCCAAAACCATTGATTCCAATATTCACTTCTCCCCTCCTATAATTAATTTTTAAAGAAAAAAGTATCCTTAAAAGATTGTAATTTAAGAATGATTAAATTTCAACAACTCAAGCCAATTCAGTTTTGAGTCTAACCTATCTTTTTTTGCATTTTATAATGGGGTATAGTGACTTCTATAAATTCTTCGCCTATCTTGACATAACCAAGTTTTTCGTAAAATTTAACAGCTGTTTTCCTCGAATTTAAAACGATCTTTTTATAACCCAATCTTTTAGCAAAATCTTCAGCATAGATTACTAATTTTGTTCCTATACTTTTCCCTTTATAAGACTCGGAGACAGCAACTTGTCTCATCTTTATTTCACTATTGTTTAATACAGTCAAAATCAAAACTCCAACTAACAAATCACTTAAAAATGCTCCGATATGAAAATCATTTTTCTCGCTCTCCAAGTTTTCGTCAAATAGATTTAATTTTAAAGGTTTCCTTAATACTCTATCTCTTAACTTGAGTTCTTCTTTATATTCTTCTGAATCTATCTTAATTTGCCTTATTATTAATTTCTCTTGCATATTAGTTAAATTTTCTATTATTATATTCACTTTTATAATAAAGTAATATAGACAATCCCGCTATTCCAGTCACTCTGAGGAAGCATATTTCATGGAGAAGTAGGACACCCCGTCTGTCACCCTGAGAAGTGCATCTAAAAGCAACGAAGGATCTTCTTGAGTGTCATTCCTTCGTTTTTCTTGTCTTTCCCGCTTTTTCTTCTCGTCATTCCCGCATTTACTTCTCGTCATTCCCGCGGAAGCGGGAATCCAGAAAGTTTAGAAGTATGTTTAGAAATAAGGTCTGGATTCCCGACAAAGGAGTTCAAGAATGGCGGATACCAAGATTTCTCGGAAAAAGGTAAAATGTGCACTTTCGAAATAACAGAAAGGATACACTATATATTATTTCTCTCTTCAATGCATAATAATAACAAATAATATATAATTTAATAAACATATTGCATTAAAACATACATGGTATATTGGTTTAATGATATATATTATTATGATTTGATATACTCTTAAATGGAGGTTAGAAATGAAATTTATTATTAATGTATCTTCTTCTCAACGCATTGAAGCAATAAATGTAACTTCAAAAATCAATGAAATTTTAATAAATGAAACTATTAAACAAGGCATTATTTTTTTATATGTTCCCCACACAACTGCTGCAATTACAATAAATGAAGCATATGATCCTTCTGTGATGGAAGATTTCCTAAATCACTTATCTAAAATTGTTCCTTATGATGGTTCATACAAACATTTAGAAGATAATGCCGATGCACATATAAAAGCTTCCATAATTGGAAATCAGAGACTTGTAATAATTGAAGATGGTAAACCTCTCTTGGGTAGATGGGAAGGAATATTTTTTCTGGAATTCGATGGTCCAAGGAAAAGAGAATTAATTGTTAAACTTATCTAAAGCAGGATATTTCGTTGTTAATATTTTGATCTTCTTAAAAACAATAAATACCCGTTTGTGTCAAAACGAACGGGTATTTATTGAAACTCTTTTTAAATTTGCTTAAAAAGAATTAATGTGTTATTACACCCATCCTCTAAGCTTGCATGCAGAAACAACTCTTTCTATGGCTATTATATATGCAGCATCACGCATATATAAACCTCTTTCTCTCGCTAATGCCGATACTTTAAGAAAAGCATCTGTCATTTTTGCATCCAATTTTGAAAGAACTTCGTCTTTGGGCCAATAGAAATTCATATTACTCTGGACTTGTTCAAAATAGCTACAAGTTACTCCTCCAGCATTTGCCAAGAAATCAGGAATAACAAAAATACCTTTCTCTTGGATAATTTTGTCTGCATCAGGAGTTGTTGGACCATTTGCCGCTTCTGCAATTATCTTCACTTTATTAGAAATTTTTCTTGCGGTAACATCATTAACCTGATTTTCAAGTGCTGCAGGAATAAGAATAGAAACATCTTGCTCAATCCAGGCATCACCTTCTAAAACTTCATAATTAAGCTCCTTTGCTTTATTCTTATCAATGCTA
Organism: Caldisericota bacterium; assembly: GCA_052034135.1. Classification (GTDB taxonomy): domain Bacteria; phylum Caldisericota; class Caldisericia; order UBA6126; family JAGPKI01; genus JAGPKI01. The sequence continues at coordinate 2,223 of JBPOJC010000094.1, forward strand.
CCAAATTTATCAGTTATTTCTAAAATCTCTTTGACATTAATACCATCTTTTTTCACATAGGAGTAAGACTTTTGATCTGCCTGATCCCAGCAAGATATACAAATAATCTTTCCGCCATATTTTGTATAAAGATCAGCTGCATGTCTTCCGACATTACCAAAACCTTGAATAGAGGCAGTTGTTTCTTTTATAGCTATGCCCTTCTCACGAAGAGCTTCTCTCAATGTGTAAATAACACCGTAGCCTGTAGCTTCAGTTCTACCAAGAGAACCACCTAATTCAACAGGTTTACCAGTGATAAATCCAGGCATTCTACCATGATGGATTTTTTCATACTCATCAAGCATCCATATCATATGTTGGGCGTTTGACATAACATCAGGAGCAGGTACATCAATTACTGGTCCAACATTATATGCTATCTGTTGAACCCATCCTCTGCATAAGGCTTCTTGCTCTCTTTCTGATAAATTATGAGGATCGCAAACAATCCCTCCTTTTCCGCCACCTAAAGGAATATCAACAACTGCACATTTCCAAGTCATCCACATTGATAATGCTTTAACAGTATCAATTGTTTCATGTGGATGAAATCTAACTCCTCCCTTGCAAGGACCTCTTGCATCATTGTGTTGAACTCTAAAACCCTTGAATACCTTTACTGTTCCATTATCCATTTTAACAGGTATCAAGAAATGGTATTCTCTCAAAGGATTTCTTAAAAGTTCTCTTGTAGACTCATCTAATTTTAATTTCTCAGCAACAGAATCAAATTGCTGTTGAGCCATTTCAAAGGGATTAAATGATTTGTCAGCCATAGCTATTAATTAACCTCCAATAATATTTTATTTATCTGTTAAATAAGTTTACAATAAACCAAAATATAAGTCAAAATTTTAACTTTTACTCAGTATATTAGTGTTTTTTGTGTTTTTTAATCTTCTTGCTAATATAAATTTTACTGTCATTCCAAAAGTGTACATTGATGAACCGACATAGAAGAAAAATCTCAATGTCTAATATATTAAAATAAGAGTTCCTTCGTGAGCAAAATAAAGATACGCTCCCTCAGGAAGACGGGTGGGGTGGAGAGGATATTCTTCTTAGCTGGAATGACGCTCCTCTGAATGACGGGAGTGGGTGAGATTCCCATTTTCATGGGAATAGCAAAGAATAAATGGATTCCCGCAATCGCTCGGAATGACAGGAAAAATCGAGGGAATGACATTAAGAGGATCCTTCGTAACTCAAGAAGATGCTCCTCAGAGTGACTGGGGGTGTCATCCCCGAAATCCACAAAAATGTCATCCCAGAATGTATTTATCGGGGATCCAGGTCTTTTTTAATATTTTTTGTATTTAGGAGTGACAGAATTGTCATTTTTACCTCACTTATATATATGGAGGATTTTTATAAGGAGGAATGTAAAAAATACTGAGTATCTTTCGTGAGCAAAATATGCTCTCTTAAAATGTATGGATTAAATATTTATTAATAGAATCAATTGGTTAATTCAAAAGAAATAATTAAATGCGATAAGTTTACAATATTAAGCAATTTTACAAATGCAATTTTGATTTTTTATTGTTGTTTATATAATTATGTTGTGAAAGAAATAATTGATAACATTAAATCACTCACAAAAAATTTAGATAAAGTGTTAAAATTATTAGCTAAATATAATAAGTCAAAAGAAAATCTTTTAGATAATGCTTATTTGGCTGAAAAGAATTTAACTGAGATAACCAAATTAGCTGATGTTTTACCACCTTTCCCAATTAAAACCTCAATTTTAAATCTTATTAACGATGAAAAGGAGATTTTAGAGAAAGCAAAAGATGATTTCCGATTTAGTTTTGGTGAAAAATTAAGTGATTTATTTAAAAAAGATGGGAAAACCATTAAAGGACAGTATCCAACATTGAGAGTTGGAATGTATACAATAAAACTTAACTTTGAGTTTGGAGAGGCTCAATTATTTTTTGGTCCTGAAGTGGAGAAGATAAAATCAAAAATACCTCTAAATCCAACTTCTATTTATGATTCAATAACTAAATTTGATAAGGAGCTTAATAGCGAAAAGATAGATCCTGTTGAACTATTTAAGGATTTTACGGAAGCTTACAAGAGAAGACTATTATTAACTGGAAAAATAATTGGTGAAAAGTTGCCAATTATTGAAGTTCTGAATGAATTTGTTTTCATTAAACAACCTCAAAAATTCTTTACCGACCCTAAAAAAGAAAATTTTCGAGACTATTCAAGGATAAAATTATCTTATCTTCTTTACATTTTGCGAAAATCGAATAATGCAGTTAAGGGACTAAAGTTTTATGTAGCTACTTTTGATGCAACAGGAGATAAAAAAAACTCTATCTGGATTCCTGATAACGACGAAGGAGACGGGACATATTATTCATATATTTCAATTGAGACAGAGAATAAAGTAAGAGAAGTATTGTTTTAAGAATAAAAAAGATGAATGAATTAGATTTAGACCCTAAACTTGCAAAAGTAATAATCCATAAACTGGGTAGTTCAGGCACACCTCCAGAAGTAGGAGTTGAATATTTTAATGTTGGGCTTGAACCTTATTTAAATGTTATTGAAAATGAATATTTAAATGATATTTTAAAATACAACTTATCATCATTTAAGTTAATTGTTGGTAATTATGGAGGTGGTAAATCTCATTTTCTTTACCTGATAAGAGATCTCGCTTGGAAAAATAATTATGTAACAAGTTATGTTAGCTTAAGTGCAACAGAGTGTCCGTTTGATAGATTAGAATTAGTTTATAGAAACATCGCTTTAAATATTACTCCACCATTAAGTACAACGGAAATACTTAAACCATGGGAAGTTGGTATAGAAGCACTTTTAAGGAAATGGTATGAACAGGTAAAAGAAGAAAAGAATTTTTTATCCCTCATCAAAAACCTTGAAAGTACTAGTTTTGTGAATGCTACAAAAGGAGCTTTATCAGGTCTCTCAAACGATGATGAAGAGCTTTTTTATTCGCTTGCACAATGGCTTAAAGGAGAAGATATCTCGAGAGACCTTAAATATAAATATAGAATATCCGAGCGAATTGATAGAACTAATGCCTTCAGAATGCTAAGAAGTTTGGTTCAATTTGTAAATTTGATTGGCTATTCAGGAATTATATTTTTATTTGACGAAGCTGAACGAGGAATGAGCATATCCTCATCTCGAGATAGAAGAAGAGCTTTAGATAATTTAAGGCAAATAATAGACGAATGCGGAAACTCAAAACTTCCAGGAGCTATGTTTTTCTATGCAATACCCGATGAAAATCTACTTCTTGAAGGAAGTGGCGGTGTTTACGAAGCTTTAAATCAGCGTCTTCGCTCAAGTTTTACCAAAGTTAATCCTATGGGAGTAAAAATTAATCTTGAAGATATAGGAATTTCTCCATCTGAATTTTTAAAGGAATTGGGACTAAAATTAGCAAAAATATATGAGATTGCATATTTTTATGATTTTAATAATAAAGTCCTTGAAGAGTCCTTGAGAAACATAATTAATGTTTCACTTGAATCACAGTTTCTTGATGTAAGCTATAGGAGAATATTTGTTATCGCAGTAATAGAGGCATTCCAAAGGATTAAAGTAAACAATACACCTATCGATAAATCAACTGCAAGAGAGTTATTCCGTTCAACTGCTAAATCACTACTTCAAAAAGAGAGGGAAGAGGTTGAAGGAGAAGAATTCTAAGCTTGTCATCCACAACATATTTGGTGAAGGTGTTGTGCTTGAAACACGCTGGGATGGAACTGAAGCAAGGGTAAAATTTTTGAATGGTTTGAATTTGTGGCTTCCTACAAAATGGTTAAAGCCAATTAAAGTAAAAGAAAATTCTGAAATTAATTTAGATGAAATCTCTTCAAAAAGAATTCTTGAGTCGTTTAGAATGGGAATTGTTCCTCATCAA
>JBPOJC010000030.1:0-8261 GCA_052034135.1 Caldisericota bacterium
AAGGAACCTCTCCACCAACCCGTCACCCTGAGAGAAGCCTATCTGCAATCGACGAAGAGTCTCCAGCCTCATCCGTCTTCCTGAGGAAGCGTATTTTGTTCCCGAAGGATCTCCTTTTCGTCATTCCATGAATTTCTTGGTCATTCTTAGCGATTGCGGGAATCCATGATTAAAAATTTGTCTGGATCCCCGATAAAGGATTTCGGGGATGACAATTGTGTGGATTTTGGGAATAATAGATACCCTGTAGCTTAATTTACAATAGAGAATATTATGTATGCTGCTCAAGATTTATTTGAGGCAATGATTGCTTTTCATCAAGATTTTAGTTGAAGCAATTCGGGTATTTGACCCAATTTATAATTTGCAATATACTTATTGAATTAAGTAAATATTAAATATTTAAATTTTAATTTTTTTTAATTAAAAGGAGAAAGAAAATGGCTGTACCAAAAAAGAAGAGGACTATAAGAAGACAAAGAAATAGAAATGCAAGAATGAAAATAAGTGACATAAATTTGTCTGAATGTCCTAATTGTGGAAAACTCATACCTTCTCATACAGTTTGTAAATATTGTGGTTATTATAATGATGAGAAGATTGTTGTTATAAAAGAGAAAAAGGAGAAAAAGGCTTGATAAATATAGCCCTGGACGTTTCCGGGGGAGATCTTCCTTTTGAAGAGCGCATTTTAGGAGCATTAAAGGCTTTAAAAGAAAATAAAGATTTATTAGTAACTCTTGTTGGTGATGAAAATTTAATCAGCTCATACCTAAGTAAAACTGAGCGTGATGTTTCCACCCTTGCTCGCATAAAAATAGTTGATTCAAAAGAAACAATAGAAATGGATGAGCAACCATCAAAGATTTTAAAAGAGAAAAAAAATTCTTCTCTTGGTGTTGCAACAGAACTCGTTAAAAATGGTGAGTGTAGTGGTATTGTTAGTGCTGGTAATTCAGGAGCACAAATGGCTGCTGCATTATTTCAATTAGGTAGAATCAGCTCAATAGAAAGGCCAGGTATTGCTATCCCTGTTCCAACAATTAATAAATCAATTGTTCTTATAGATGGCGGAGCAAACGTGGAAGTTAAACCTAAAAATCTCTACGATTTTGCAGTAATGGGAAGTATTTTTTCTAAAGTGGCATATAATGTTGAAGAGCCTCAAGTAGCTTTAATAAACAATGGAACTGAAGAAGAAAAGGGCAACAAATTAACAAAAGAGGCTTATACTCTGCTTAAAAATAACTTACCTAATTTTATTGGTTTTATTGAAGGTAGAGAAATGATGGCAGGTAAGGCTGATGTTGTTGTTTGTGATGGTTTTACAGGTAATATAATTTTAAAAACCATAGAAGGTGTAGGGTTAAGTATTCTTGGTTTTTTAAAGAGCGATTTTAAAAAAAATCCAATTAAGATGCTTGGTGCTTTCCTAATAAAAGATACACTATTAACCTTAAAGAAAAAAATGGATTATAAAGAGTATGGAGGTGCGCCATTACTTGGAGTTAACGGTATTTCAATCATTTCCCATGGAAGTTCAGATAATTATACTATAATGAATGCGATATTGTTAGCTTACAAAATGGCAAAGGAAGATATAATTAATAAAATTTCTCTATCGGCAACACAAGTATTAAAATAAAACTTATTAAAGAGTTAGGTTGTTGTATAAATTTATTAAACTAAATAACAAAAATTGCTAAATTAAATGAACCAAAAGTCCTATTATTGTGGTATAATAAAAAATAGAGAAAATATTTATTTACCTTGAAAATTTGGGGGTGTACTGGTTTCGACATAAGAGAAGCCATACAGGTGGCAAGCCAGGGATGGCACTTGGCCCTGTAAAAATGTGCCAAAATATAATTGCTAACTATAATTACAATTTAGCAGTAGCTTAACTGCTACAGTTTAATTTCTGCTGCTCTTTGTGGAAATTAAACTGACGACCTAAAGAGCATCCTTTTTTGAGTATTTTCTCGAGCTCAAAAAAGGATTAAAAATTCGAGATAACCTTAAATATAAAAGAGTTTACTGCTTGCTCTTAAATTTAAGGGAAATTAAAGCAGTGAAGCTTGTAAATCTACCGTATGGTGAGTCTTAATGGACACGGGTTCAACTCCCGTCACCTCCAGTTAATTTAATAGAAAGGATTTTGGGGGGTATTAATATACTTTGAAAAGAATTATTTCAATAGCAAATCAAAAAGGTGGTGTAGGGAAAACCACAACAGCTATAAATCTTTCAGCTTATCTCGCTAATTTAGGGAAAAAAGTACTCCTTATTGATTTAGATGCACAAGGAAATACTACTACAGGATTTGGTATAAATAGAAATAATCTTAAAGTTTGTATTTATGATGTATTACTTAATAATGTAAATATAGAGGATGTTAAAATTCCATCAGAAATAAAAGATCTTGATATAGTTCCATCAACAATTAACCTCGCAGGCGCAGAAGTTGAGCTTGTAAATATTGATGATAGAGAGTATATCCTTAGAGATGAACTTAAAAAGGTAAATTCATCTTACGATTACATTTTTATTGATTGTCCACCTTCTTTAGGTCTTATTACAGTGAATGCTTTATGTGCATCAGATGAAGTGATTATACCTTTACAATGTGAATATTACGCATTAGAAGGTCTTACATCTTTACTTAACACTATTTCTTCAGTGCAGAGAAGGTATAATCCAGATCTTAAAATAAAAGGTATACTACTTACAATGTACGATTCACATACTTCCCTTTCTTATCAAGTAGCATCTGAAATAATTAATTATTTTAAAGATCAGGTTTACAAAACAATAATACCCAGAAATGTAAGATTAAGTGAATCTCCTTCACATGGAAAACCAATATGTATTTATGATCCTACATGTAAAGGGGCAGAGGCATATAAAAATTTAGCTTTAGAAATGCTTAAAAATGAGTAAAAAATTTGGTTTAGGTAAAGGGATAGATTCACTAATTAAAGATTACAAAATTAGCAGTAATTATGAAATTTTAGATGTTAATATTAATGAAATAAAAAAATCCCCCTACCAACCAAGAAAATTAATCTCTGAAGATTCTATTAAGGAATTATCTGAATCAATTAAAGAAAATGGTTTAGTTGAACCTTTAGTAGTTAGAAAAAAAGATTCATATTATGAATTAATAGCTGGCCATAGAAGGTTAAAAGCTTTACAAGTTTTACAAAAAGAGACAGCAAAAGTTTATGTAATAGAAGTTTCTGATGAGGAAGCTGCCCGTATTGCTCTAATAGAAAATATTCAAAGAAAAGATTTAAATCCAATTGAATTGGCTTACAGTATTTCAAAAATTATTAATACTTTTAATTTAACCCATGATGAATTAGCTAAAAGATTGGGAAAGAGTAGAGCATTCGTTACTAATAATTTAAGGTTACTTACTCTCGGGGAAAAAGCTATTAACGCAATATTAGAAGAAAAAATAACAGAAAGTCATGGAAGATTACTACTTGAAATCAATTCCATTGAAGAAAGAGAGAATCTTTTAGAAAAAGTAATAGCTAAAAATCTTACAGTTAAAGAATTAGAAAAAAATATAAAAAGATTAAAAGATAATAAAAATAAAAAGAAAAATATAGAAAATAAAAAAGAAATTTATAAACATTACGAGAGTAAACTGAAAAGTATTTTTAAACAACCTGTTAAAATAAAAAATAAAAAAATAGAAATTTATTATTCGAATGAAGCTGAATTAAACCAAGTTTTAAACATTTTAAACATTAATACTAATACTACTAAGCTTTAATATATATTAATTAATATTAGTATTAATACAGTTGACATTGTTAATAATAATATTTTAATAACAATTAACCAAACCTTAATCTATTAGTAATTTCTTCAACAGCTACTTTTAATGTTTCGTTTATTTCAAGTTCTTTTTTAATTTTCTCATAAGCGTAAATAATTGTAGAATGGTCTCTACCACCAAAAAATTTTCCTATCATTGGAAGTGAATAATCTGTTAAAGTTCTTGTTAAGTAAATTGCTATTTGTCTTGGGGTATTTATATCCTGAGTTCTTCTTTTAGTATCAAGCTCTTCCTTATCTATATTAAAATAATTTGCTACCTCTTGTTTGATTTCATCAAGAGTAATTGTTTTGTTTGTTATATTAACAATATCTCGTAATACTTCTTTAGCTAATTCAACTGTAATTTCTTTATTATTCAATGATGCATATGCTAAAAGTCTAATCAATGTTCCTTCTAATTCTCTTATATTTTTAAATGGTTGATTAGCAATGAACTCCAAAACGTCAAAAGATACATCTAAATTTTCTACCAAAGCTTTTTTTCTTAAAATTGCTATTCTTGTTTCATAATCTGGAGGTTGAACATCTGCCATTAATCCCATTTGAAATCTTGTTTTTAACCTCTCTGTAATATCGATTAAGTCTTTTGGTGGTTTATCTGATGATAAAGCGATTTGTTTTTTTTGATCATATAGTGTATTAAATGTATGAAAAAACTCTTCTTGTGTTCTCTCTTTACCTGCTAAAAATTGAATATCGTCTATTATTAAAAAATCTACATTTCTATAAAATTCATGAAATTCATTCATTTTTTTCTCTTGAATTGAAAAAATAACTTCATTTGTGAATTTTTCACTTGTAGTATATACTACATTTTCATCTATTCCAATATTTTTAACCTCATGCGCAATAGCTTGGAGTAAATGAGTTTTACCTAAACCAACATCTCCATATAAAAAAAGCGGATTATACATCGTTCCAGGGGACTCAATTATTGATTTACAGGCTGCATGAGCAAAACCATTACTTGCCCCAACCACAAAATTATCAAAAGTATACCTATCGTTTAATGGTAAAGAACTTACTATTTTTTTATTTTTCTCTCTTTTTTCGTATTTTTGTTCACTCCTACTATCTTTTTGATTTGCATCAACAACAATATACTCTATCTCAACATCTTTTCCTGCTACTGAATTTACAGTTGAATTAACAAGTGAAAAATAGCGAGTTTGGATCCAATCTCTCGCAAATTCTGATGGAACTCCAATTTTCAAACAATCTTCGCAATCTTCTATAACAGAAGTATTCTTGAACCACATTTCAAATGTTGGTTTTGAAAGTTGCGTTTTAAGTTGATTAAGTACTTTCTGCCATAACTCACTCATAATTTTACTCCTTTGCATATTAAGATATAGTAAGGGATTAATTATTTTAACCGAGAAATTTTGATTTGTAAAATTTACTTTTAACTTTCTTTCAATAATTTAATTTTCAGGCAAATTAGAAAATATTTTCTCAAAATGGGAAAATTATTTCCCACTTCAATTTTATTGTAAAATTTAAAACCACGATTTTATGAAGGTTTTAATGTTTTGCAATTATTTTTCATACCTATATAATCTTTCACTGTAAAAGGATTACCTTGAAAATTGATTTGAAACTGACTTTATAGTGTAAGACAGACAAGCTTAAAATTAAACCTCAATGTCATTCTTAAAAAGGTTCTCTTATTAGAATGATAGGGGTATAAAGTGGACTGCTTATATTAAAAGTCAGTCATCTTTGAGTAAAGGATTAATCTTTTTTAAAACTATTAAAAGGAGGTGCTTTAATAGAAGGAAAAATTATGTTTTTAAGTAAAAGCTTTCTAAATTCTAAAGAAAGGAGAATTGTTATGAAGAAAGCGCTAAGTTGGTTAGTAGTAGTATTTATGTTTTTAAGTGTTTTACAGGTTGGCGTTTTACCAAAACCAGTAAAAGCAGCTGAAGGCAGAAATGCTACTTTTATTGCTGTTAGATTTGTACCAATTGGCTACGATCGTGACGGCAAACAGCTTGATCCACCGAGAGATTTTCCGTGGCAAAAAGCTGGGGAGCAAGTATGGGGGAGATCGGGCTACGGAATGCCAGATTCTCTAATCGCAGTTGATAGTACAAATATAAATAGACCAGCTACGATTACTGAGGGAGAAGGGAAAAATACAGCAGATCCAGTTTTTTGGACTGATTTCTACTTAACTATAACTCCCGCAGGTGGAAGGTCTCAAGAAACAGAGCATTGGTATGCGGTGTTGGATAGTGTAGGTCAACTATGGTTTGATAGAGATGGTAGGTTTAATGATTCAAGATACTATGAACCTGCAGACCCTACTAATCTAAGAGGTAATTATGAGCAAGGATCTTGTAGAAATAATCCATTAGCTCGTGTTGACCCTTCAACCGGTAATAATACACAAGGACCTTATATTTTAGACCCGGCAAATCCAAGGTTTAATGCTACAGTTGATGAAAATGGCAACCCAATAATTTATTTCTGGGACAAACAGTACAGTGGAAGAGTATTCCGTTTAGGCTGGGTAGATATGGTAGACTATCCGCTTGGAAGGGGAACTGGAAATAACCCACCTTTAGTTCCTTCAAAGGTAGCAGAAGGAAACTGGGATATTGGTTTTGAGTTAGTTGATTTTGTTTACTGGGGTTCCGATAGTCCAGTTTATTCAATTTCACCAGATTTTGGGTATACAAATTACTATTCAAATACCCAAGTTCATCCGCTTGATGAGCTACATACAGATAATGTTGCTTCCAATTCAAGAGTTGATAATGATCCTGTAGCTACTGATGGCGCTGACAATACTGCAAATATTGCTATCTATGACCCAGGAGAATATATCTACAGAAAAGGATATAATCCTACTAACTCTACTGGGAATACCAGATGGAGTGTTCAGGCGGGAGATATTCGTTTAACTCCTGTATCAATCTATCTTAACGGAGAAGTTAAGAATTATCCTCCAAATTCAGTTGTTAAGGCTACTGATTGGGATTGTGCATATGATGAAAATGATGATCCTGTAAATCCATCAGTTCCTTCTTCCTATAAAGATCTCTTTAGGTTCAATATTAAATTTGACGATATGGGTATTAGAAAACCTGATAATAATGATGAAGTTCATGCAGAAAATGTTGCTCGTCCAGAAGACTTTGGAAGACACATGTTCTGGTATACCTATGAGCCAGGTGAGTGGATTTATAGAGAAGCAGGAACTTATGATAAAGGCATTGTAACTGTTGGTGACTATAGACTTACAAATGTTAATAGGCCCTTAGATCCAGCGAACCACAAAAAGCTTGATAGGGGCTTTATCTCTTCTGACATCCTTTATGAAGGTGAACCACCAAATCAAGTTCCGCGAGTTTATGGCGATTTACTTGTTTTAGCAGAAGTTTTAGAAGGTGGATGTGGAGAAGCTCAGTATAATTTGTCTGTTGAGACAGATGTATGGGAAGGTCCAGTTCCATCTGTTACTGCTGCTGCAATTCGTTCACCTAATGACGACGTAAAACCAGCAGCTCAAACAATTCAGAAAAATACTGTTTTGGATCCTGATGGTTCTAAATTTAATATTCCAGCAACTACATTCCAGAATGTAAAACTTAATTACAGAGAATATATTGGTGTGGAGATTTGGAAAGATGATGGTATTGATAATAATGCTGGAATGAACTTTACTGAGACTCCTCCCCCGCCAATTGATGTTCTTTACCCATTTAACCTTTCTGATGATTATAGGGAAGGTAGAACTGGTGAGGAATTCATAGGTGCCGAGAATGGAGTTTACACTGCAAGGGATTATGGAAGAAGATTAATTCCATTTCCATTCAATGTTATGTATTACGATACAGCTGATCTAGCTGCTCTTCTTCACGAGTATGGTTGTGGTGAGGCAATCTACAGAAATGAAGACTATTCTGCGGAAGACACTCCTGGTGGCACTTTTGTTGTTTCAGCTGGAGATGTTCGTTTAACTGATGTAACTGTTACAATTGGAAACAACGTAATAAAATATAAAGCTGGAACCACTGTTTCAGCTGGAGATGCTGATGTAGGATTGAAGTTAACTCATTTTTCAGCAAATATCCTCTTTTTTGATAAAGCATGGCCAGAAAAGGATATTCCTCAAAACTGGACTTATGATGTTGGAGAGAATATTTATAGATCTCACAATGTAGACGTTGTTACTACTTATAGGGGATTACCTCCTATGCCAGCTATTACAGTTGATGCTCCATTCTATTTTGGACACTATATAACTAACAATAATGGTAATCCATCTGATGATACCTTTTCAGATCAATATGCAATTCTCTACTACGATACTGATCTTTCAGGGAAAGTTAATCCTGGAGATATAAGAGTATACGATAAAAACGGCAAATTTAACAAAGATCACTCAATGTCAGTTGTTA
>JBPOJC010000086.1:0-23994 GCA_052034135.1 Caldisericota bacterium
ACCTGCAATATCTTCTGCTCTAATTAATACTTTATTCTCTCCTTCAGTTAATGGTAAATCATAAGAGAATGAACCATCAGTATCTGAGACAGGAACACTCACTTGGTTGATATAGACAATTTTATCATAATCTAAAACATCAACTCCATATTTAACTGTCTTTATCTGGGTTGTTCTACCGGATACTTTGAATGGTGTTTCTTTAGTCATAATACGTGCTTCACTTGGAGACTCTATGACAATTTCAGGGGGCACATTATCTACTTTTACCACTATCTCCTTTGGCTCTTCTTTGCCAAATGGATCTTCTGCATAGTAATGTAAAATAGACTCATATTGTCCTAAATCTAAAGGTTTCGGTGTGCCATCATAAATTATTGTTTGATTTACTTTATCATCCCAGTAAACATAAATAACGGCTTCTGGATTAGAGCAAGTAAACCCTACAACAGGAGGTTCAATATACCAATTGTCTCTACCTAATTTCCCTCCAGTTATGACAATATTTGTCTCTGGAAGAGGAGGAACTATATTAAAAGGTTCAGACACAACTGGCGTTGGCTCAGCACTTGTAAAAATAGATAAAACATAGTTTGAACCCTCTTTTAATGGATTCTTTATTCCTGCTTCCTTGTCAATATAGATATTAACTTCACTTCCGGCAGGAATTGGTTTTGAAACATAAACTTTCAAAGTATTATCTTCTGATGAAATCTTTGAAGAATTGGTTTCATTTACCTTAATTGAATCAGGCTTAATATCATTAGGTATGAAAACGCCTTCAGGAAATACAATTCCAATGAAATCATCGGCTTGCAAAGCTCCATTATCTCCAAGAATGAATTTAATCGAATATGTAGCTGTAGATTTAGCATTTTTCGGTTCAACAAGTACTTCGCTAACCTCTAATTTTGACTCCTTTAAAGTCACCGGTAAAGTATAATAGAAATCAGAGAGTCCCTGAAGTTTATATCCGAGCTTGATCTCTCCTTCAGTTTTTGGAGTAATAATCCCGGCTTCTTTCAAGAATTTAACTTCTACTGTTTCGCCTGCATTAATACCAACTTTAGAGTATACAGAAACTTCATAACCACTAACGCTTACATTGGAAACAGGTTCATCATTAATTAATACATTTGATGAATCAAATCTTTGTGGTAGGGTAGTGCCTTCAGGAAATTTAACTATGATCCTATCTCCTTTTGATAATGATAATCCCTCTTCTAAAATAAACGCAAATGAAAACTCTGCTGGTTTGTTAACTTTTGGTGGATTCACGCTTAAAAGAGCTCCACCCTTTTCTATAGCATATGGTTTAGAACTAACCCAATCTGGATCTCCGGGCATAGTTGATACTTCCAACTTATATTCACTAGGTTTACCTGGATTTATTATGCCAGCCCTTTCAGATAAATACACTTCGACTTTTCCGCTATCAGGTATTTCTACAGGAGTTATGATGGTTATTGTATTTTGCCCGACAGTTGGACGATCGCTTGGATGTACACCATTTATCGTAACTGCCTCTACTGGAATTTCGCCAGTCTTTTTAGAAAGAACTGTTTCATTGGGGAATTTTATTCTTATTCTTCCTTCACCAGCTTGCAACCATCCGCCTCTTCCAACATTAAAAGTTATTTTATATGCTGCATTAACCTTATATGTAGGAGGAACAACTGTTACTTCCGGAATACCTTCAGGTACACCGATTCTACTTTCAACTATTTCATATGGAGCGGAGGCTACAAATGTCGGTTCTGCTCCAGTTGCTATTTTAAATTGATATTTACCCTCTTTCGAAGGATTAACAATACCAACAACAGCAGGAACTGTTATAACAATATCTGAATATCCTTCTTTGCTCGGATCTAATTCAATATGTGTATTAAACTTAAGCGATATCTCATCGTAATTCAAAATTGGTAATCCTTGACAGGAAGAACATGGAGAAAGACCAATACTCATAGATTCGATAATTTGTTTTAGTCTCTCATTTCTTGCATGGGGATCTTCTGGTAATTCTGGTAGTTTCGTATCTGGTGGCCACATAAGCTTAATCCAATCATGAACATGCAAAACTTCTTCAATTGTAAAATGAATTTTATAAGTGGCTATTGAGTTCACCTTTCTTGGCAAAACTTCAACCCAAACATTTTTTATTGCAGAAGCAGGCTTAGGAATAAAAATAAAAACCCCTAAAACCAATATAAAACATAAAAATATACTACATAATTTATTAAAACTCCCTCGCATCAAACCACCTCATATTATTAATTATTAAAAGAATTTATAAACATTTAATAAGATAAGTCAACCGTTTAAAAGTTAATTTCTTTACCATTTATAACTACCTTATATACCTTATTAGTTCCCCAAATATAAGGGATCTCTTTATAGTTTTTTACGTTTAAAAAAATAAAATTTCCTCTTTTATTTTTTTCTAAAGAACCTACATCATCTTGTAGGGAAAGAGCAAAAGCGGCATTAACTGTTGCAGCGTTGATAACTTCTTCAGTCGAAAGATCAAGTTTTAGTACCGATAGCTCAATCATCGCCTGCATTGAGTAGCACATACATGTGCCAGGATTAAAATCTGTTCCTATAGATATAGGAATATCGTTATCAATTATATTTCTTGCATAATCAGTCCTACAATCTTTAAGTCCAAAATAAGTACCGGGCAATATTACAGCAATGGTTGAGGAATTCGATAGTTTCTTAAGTTCATCTGTTTTAGAATTAACGAGGTGATCTAAAGAAACTGCATTTAGCTCCCTTCCAAGACTAATTCCGCCAAGTGAATAAAACTCATCGGTATGCAGCTTTGGTTTTAATCCATATTGTAGTCCAGTTTGAAGAATCTTTCTGCAATCCTCAACATCGAATACATCTTTTTCGCAGAAAGCATCATTAAAATCTGCTATTCCCCTTTTGGTTACATTAGGAATAATAACTTCGCATATAAAATCTACATAGGCATTTTTATTGCCAGTAAATTCCGGTGGTACTGCATGTGCTGCAAGAAGAGTAGCCTTTATTGGTATATCAAGCTCTTCTTTGAGTTTTGCTATTACAGTTAATATTTTTACTTCATCTTCTAAATTTAGACCATATCCGCTTTTTATCTCTAAAGCTAATGTCCCATAACTAATCATTTTTTTTATCCAGTTATAGGAAAGCCCATAAAGATCATCAAATGAAGCTTTTCTTGTATCTGTAACTGTACTTAAAATCCCTCCACCCTTATTTAAGACTTTTAAATAATCTTCTCCCCTGAGTCTCAATAAAAATTCTTCTTCCCTACTGCCAGCAAATACTAAATGTGTGTGAGGATCGACAAAACCAGGCATAACTACTGATCCATCTGCATCTATAATTTTAGAATTACTGTATTTTTCGATTAAATATTTAGTCTTACCAAAATCTTTTATTCTTCCATTAGAGATGAAGACAGCGCCATCTTTTATAACATCAAGCTCTCTTTGCTTCTTCCCTCTCAAGGGCTTACCTTGATCGCTTTTTGGAGCTATTAATTCAGATGAATTAATAATCAAAACATTTTCACTCATTACACGTGAAACCTTATATGTACTATATCGCCATCCTGCACAATATAATCTTTCCCTTCTAAACGGAGAAGTCCTCTATCTCTCGCCTCTTTAAATGAAAAATTTAATTTCAAAAATTCTTCATAATTTATCACTTCTGCTTTTATAAATCCTCTTTGAATATCGGAATGAATCTTTCCCGCAGCATCAAAAGCTGTAGAATTTTTTCGTAGTGTCCATGCTCTAACTTCATCCTCGCCAACTGTAAAAAATGTAATTAAATCAAGCAACTTGTAGGAAGATTTAATAAATAAATTTAATCCGCTCTCTGCTATCCCATAAGCTTTAAGTAATTCTTTTCTCTCGCTTCTGTTTAAAGAAAGCAATTCCTTTTCCAACTCTACAGAGATATTCACAAACTCAAAATTAGGAAACTCATTTTTAAGCTTTTCATAATAAGGGTTTAAAGTTATCATATCTTCAGAAATATTTAAAACTATAAGTTTTGGTTTTAATGAAATTAATCCCAATCCCTTTACTATGCTATCTTTAAAGATTTCTTCATCTTCTATTAATTTATTCTCTTCAATATCTATTTTAAGCTTTTCAAGAACTGCTATTTCCTTTCCTCTATCAGGCTCTTTTTTATGTTTTAAGATATAATTCTCTATTATTTCTATATCATTAATTTTAAAAGACAAATCAATATCAGAAAGAGCTTTTAATGGATCTATATTTTCACCTTCATAAGAAGAATAACATTTTATTACATAAACAATTTCATCGGAAGTCCTGAGTTCTTCAATAGGTAGAGATTGTGTAAAATCTGGAGAAATAAAGTTTAGCTGGATATAAGTAGTTTTTTTGGGATTAAATACACTTGAAAGCTTATCAACTCTTTCATCTTTAACAATGGCGGTTCCGATTAATTCACTTTTTATCTTGCTTGTTCTTCCCTCTGAAAGAATAAAGAATAAATCATTCTTTCCGCTTTCAGGAGAACCAATTATTGCTATCTTCACTTTAAAAGCTCCGGTATATCAGACGGTCTATCTGCAACTTTAACTCCAGCTTCCTCAAAGGCTCTAACTTTACTCTCGGCAGTTCCTTTGCCCTGTAATATCACTGCTCCCGCATGTCCCATACGCTTTTCAGGAGGAGCATTTCTGCCAGCAATAAAAGCAACTACTTTCTTGTCTATGTTATGCTTAATATATTCTGCAGCTGCCTCCTCTTCATCTCCACCAATTTCCCCAATGATAACAATTTTCTCAGTTTGAGAATCATCTTTAAAAAGAGAAAGAACATCTATGAAGCTTGTTCCAACTATCTGGTCTCCACCGATTCCTATACAGGTAGATTCCCCAAAACCAGCTCCAGTTAAATTGTATACAACTTCATAAGTTAAAGTGCCAGATCTTGATACTATACCAACATTACCCTCTTTAAATATCTGAGCAGGCATAATTCCTACTTTGCACTGTCCCGGAGAAATAAGCCCGGGGCAATTTGGTCCGATTAAACGGGTATTTGTGTTAATTGAAAGGTATTTGGATATTTTTAGCATTTGATTAACTGGTATTCCTTCAGTTATGCAAACAATCAAACCTATGCCTGAATCAGCGGCTTCTACGATTGAATCTGCTGCAAATCGCTCAGGAACAAATATTATTGAAACATTTGCTTGAGTACTTCTCATTGCTTCTTTCATCGTATCGAAAATGGGTATACCAAAAATTTCCGTTCCACCTTTACCCGGAGTAACCCCTGCAACTATTTTTGAGCCATATGAAAGCATTTGTTGAGTGTGAAAAGAACCATCTCTACCAGTTATACCCTGAACTATTATTTTACTCTCGCTATTAACTAAAATACTCACTTTAAAACCTCCTTCGATTTCTTAACTACATCCTTTACAGCTTCATCCATAGAGGAATAAACTGATATTCCAGCATTTTGAAGAAGTTCTTTTGCAACTTCATCATTTGTGCCAATTAGCCTAACAGAAATCGGTAGATTTATATTTAAACTTTTTATAGCTTCAAATAAACCTTTTGCAATATCATCGCATCGAGTAATACCACCAAAGATATTTACTAAAATGGCTTTAATTTTATTATTTGTTAATATTATTTTAAAAGCATTAAGAGTCTTTTCGGGGTTTGAACTACCACCTATATCCAGAAAATTTGCTGGCTCCCCTCCCCAATATTTTACAAGATCCATAGTCGCCATAGCTAATCCTGCACCATTAACAATACAGGCTATATCGCCATCAAGAGAAACATAAGTTAATCCTAACTCTCGAGCCATCCTTTCTTGTAAGGTTTCATCTTCTATTTTGTCCCTTAAACTTTTAGTTTCAGGATGCAAAAATAAAGCATTATCATCTATCAATAACTTTGCATCCAAGGCAATAAATCTATCATTGGAAATTACTAACGGATTTATTTCAACAAGTGTTGCGTCCTCGTTAAAATAAATTAAAACAAGCTTCTTAATAAGTTCAGAAAAATCAGAAAACAAAGAAGATTTGTTTGGAACATCCATAAATACCTTATTAAATAATCTTCTTAAGTCATACTCTTTTATTCCCAATATAAAATCATAGTCTACTTTCTCAATCTTTTCTGGCTCAGTTCTACTGATCTCTTCTATATCTATTCCACCAGCTGAAGAACTTATTATTAAAGGCAATTTCCTACTCCGATCGAGAGTAAAGCTTAAATAATACTCCCCTTCATATGGAATAGCTTCAGATATTAAAACTTTATCCACTATACAACCTTTTATATTTAGCCCGAAAATCTCTCCTGCAGCTTTTTCTAACTCTTCTCTATTCTGAACAAGTTTTACCCCACCGGCTTTCCCTCTGCCTCCAACTGGAACTTGAGCTTTAACTACAAGCGGGAAACCTAAACTCTCCCCAATTTTAATTGCTTGCGATGGATCTTCTGCTAATTGTTCTCTTGGAGTTAAGATGCCGTAATTTCTGAAAATATCTTTTGCCTGATATTCAAGTAGCTTCAAAATTTATACCTCCCTAAATCAAAATAGTATATCTTCAAGTTTATCGTCACTTGTTAATGTTACTCTTTTAATGTTCCACTCTTCAAGAGGTAGTTCATTTATGCCACCCCCTGAAGAAAAAATGGCTTTAAAACCAAGATCTGAACAAATATCTCTAACTTCTTTATTTGCATTACCAAAAGGCACTGAAAGAAACTGAACCTTCTTATTAAGGTTTTTTTCTAATATTTCTTTGGAAAGTTTAAGATCATTATAAACTCTGCTTTTGTAATCATCATAGCTTTCGAGTTTACCATCTGGCAAAGGTATTCTACTTGTTAATGCTGCATGTGTCCCTTCTTTTTCACTCACCATATAGTGTGAATTATAAGTGTGCGATTCAATACTTAAAACCCTTGAACTTTGCATCTCGAGAAGTTGTTCCCAATCAACATATTCTTTAGATAAGCCTACTCTGCTCACAATAACAAAGAAAAGCCCCGAATAGTCAAACTCTTTAAGAATTTTGTATGCATTCTTGTAAACACTTACTAATCCATCATCAAATGTTATCAATATTGACTTATCTGGAAGATCTGCTTTTCCTTCAAGAAAACTTATAAATAATGCTGGACTTATAGTATCATAGCCTTTTGATTTAAGATAACTTAGATCTTCTCTGAATTGTTCGGGAGTTCTATTAAAAAGACCACCATCTCCAGAAGAAACACTATGGTAATTCAGCACCATTAATCCACTTTTTATATATTTTACAGTCACAGACTGTGTTGGATATGTTAAAGAAAAATCTTTTTCTATTCTTTGAGAATAAACATTAAAACTGTTATTTCCAGGAATTAGTCTTAAGTTTTGCACTTCCCAGTAGCCATTTAAGTCTGTTTTAACATCGACAATAAATTTATCATTATGAAAAATGTAGACTTTCTCTTGAGGTTTAAACAAACCTTTAAGTTCAGCATTTTCTCTAAGGAATTCTGAACCATTTTTTGGAAAAGAAATTATCGGTTCTGAATTACAAACCATAAAAGAAACGTTAGAAGTTATTTTATTCCCAATTGCATCATTGCATTCAAATGAAATTATATGACTACCTTCAGTTATGGTTGGTGGAACATTATAAATTCCTTCCCAAAGGTTTGCATCTTTTGAAAAAGTTAAAGGTAATTTAAGCCCTTCTTCAAAAACTGCATAAACGTTAGTTAAATAAGCTTGAGAGCTTAAAGATATGAAAATGTTCATACCGCTTCTTAATAGAGAAGGATTAATTTTAATATTAATAGGTGGAATAGCATTGTTTACTACTACTGTAATAACTTCAGATTCATGGACCTTTCCCAAATTGTCCTCAAAATAAGATAAAATATAATAATTCCCGTCTTGAAAATTTCTTGTATCCCAATTAAAGTACCATGTTCCATCATAATAATTAAGTAATTCCCGAAAAATACTTCCATCTTCACTTAAGATGCATATATATGGCTTAATATTTTCTCTACTTTTTACTTTAATCGAAATGCTTTGAAAGGTTGATACTGTCTCTCCTGAAATCGGAGAAACTATGGAAATATTACTACCTATATTTTCAGCACGCACAGTGTTGGTAAAGTTAAAAAGCATTAACAAAACAAAAATAAAAGATAGAGCTTTTTTCATAATTTTACTTAAGAATTTATAAATATATTTCAATATTGTCAAGAAAAGAATATTTTAGGATAAATTGAATTAATGCATTATATTAATAATTTTAACTTATTAAATCAAATATCTTCTTGACTTTTGCTTACATTAAATTATAAGTTAAATCTCATGGAAAATGAATTTCAAAATGATAGTTATATCGAAATAAATTTAGCTAACATTGAACATAATTACTCAAATGTATTGAAAAATAAGATAAACCAGGATACAAAAGTTATTGCGGTAGTTAAATCAAATGCTTATGGTCATGGGTTGATACCTATTTCGAAAACTTTAGAAAAATTAAATGTGGATTATTTAGGAGTATTTAACGTAAAAGAAGGATTAAGACTCAGGACAAGCGGTATAAAAAGTAAAATTCTCATTTTCGGAACTGTTAAAGATTATGAATTTGATAAATTAGTTGAATACAATCTAACTCCTATTATTTCCACATATGAAGAACTTCGAATTCTTGATAAATGCGCGCTTCGGGATAGCTTAAAAATTCATATAAAAGTTGACACAGGAATGGGCAGATTGGGCTTCCTTCCTGATGAAGTAGAAGAAATTATAAAGAACCTCTACTTTCACAACAAAAATGTACTAATAGAAGGTATTTGTACTCATTTCTCTGATGCCTCTTCCCCTGATAAAAGTTATACAATAAAACAAGCAAATACATTTATTTCTCTTTTAGACAATTTACAAAAAAGTGAAGTAAAAATACCTATAATTCATGCTTCCAATAGTGCAGCCGTGCTTAATTTTCCTGAATATCAATTTAATTGCGTGAGGCCCGGGCTTTTACTGTATGGTGTCTCTCCGTTTAGTGAGGATTATGGACTCAAAGAAGCACTATCGCTTTATTCTACTGTAAGTACAATTAGAAATGTAAATGAAAACTCTTGCATTAGTTATAATCGCACATTTTCAACAAAGAGAGCATCAAAAATTGCAGTTATTCCTTTAGGTTATGCAGATGGAATTATGTATTCGCTTTCAAATAAAGGATCTGTTTTAATTAATGGCAGCCGATTCCCTATTATTGGTTCAGTGTGCATGAATCAATTTTTAGTTGATGTAACTGAGTGTGATAATATTAATTCTTATGATAGAGTAACTATAATAGGTAAGAGTGGAAATGAAAAAATTTCAGTTAAAGAGGTTGCTGAAAATGCAAATACAATTCCATATGAGATACTCTGTAGGCTCTCAGGAAGCATAAAGAGAATTTTCACTTATTGAGCAAATAAGCTATTTAAATTTTTATATCAATAGATCCCGTCCAATAACAACTCAAAAATATTATTTAACATCTATTGCTTCTAAAAACTTAACTCTTGCAAATTGATTATTTACTAAAGTGCTATCCAAAAATTAAATGTAAGCAAGTTATATATATTATACGAATGTACATATTGAATATTGTAGATTTAGAAATATAATTCATACGATATTCGCCTCACCCAGAAAGGAGAACTTAAATGAAAAAAGCTGTCTCTTTTTTGTTATCGATCCTTATGCTTTCGATTTTAATGCTTACAAATATTAATTACACTACACCAATTTATGCTGAAACTATTCCATCATACAAGCTATTATTTACCGATAATAATGATTCTCTTGACATTGATATAAACCAAGTATCTATGATTTACGATAGTGAAAACATAATCTTTAAAATCACATTCTATAAAAAATGGAATAATCAAAATTCTAATTACAATATCTTTATTCTAATTGATTCAGACAATAATTCAACTACTGGTACCGATGGTTCAAACGATGCGAGACATGGTTTCGAAGTTCTTGTATTTCTTGGTTACTTAAAAGGAACATTCTCTGCAGTATTAAATAATATTAATGCAAAAGCTGTCACATCTTATCTTGATGAAATACCATATTATTACCTTCCTGTAAATGAGAAAATTGTATATATTGCATTTAGTAAGAAACATATAAAATCAGACAAATTCAAGTTCTGGATTGGCTGCAATAATCATAAAAATAAAGAATACGATTGTTATCCGGACGAAACCTCAAAGGATGAAAGTGTTAGTATAGATCTTTCGAATTTCAATAAGTACGGAGGAAAATATTTAACCAATATAACATTGCAGATAAATAACAAAAATGCCATTATAAATGGAAAAAATGTTACTATGGACATTGCTCCTTTTATAAAAAATGGAAGGACATTTGTGGCTTTCAGATTTATTGGTGAAAATATTGGATCAATTGTAAATTTCAAAGTTAATGAAACAACCAAACAACTTGAATGGGTATCATATCTTATGAATTTAAAAAGTATATTTCTATTTTTTGGTAAAAAAGAGGGGTTTGTAAATGGCAAAGTTATACTCATAGATTCACCTCCTGAGATAATAAACGGAAGAACAGTTGTACCTCTGCGATTTGTCTCTGAAAATTTAAATTGCCTCGTGAAATGGTTTCCCGAAAACAAAACCATACTTATTACATCTTTAAAATACGCAGAGGAGCTGTTATCATCAGTGGATACTGTAAAAAATTTCCTTAATTCCCAGCTTAATGAAGATATCGACGAAGAGCTTACTTATGTTGATCTTGGAAGACTTGGACCTGAAGGTGATACAAATGCAAGAGAGCTCGTAACTGAAATTGGTAAACGATTGGATATAAAAAATTATAAATTCAATGAAGAAGTAAAAGTTGATTTTGATAAAGAGAATTTATCAATAGTAAGGTTTTCAAGTAATACTGAGATAAAAGCAAAAGATGGTAATGTTATACAACATACTGGTTCTGTTGCATTACTACAAAGAAGAGATGGTATTTGGAAAATAGTAACATTTTTACCTGATGAGTTCCTTAATCTCCAATATGCAATTGAAGAAAGCAGCGAAAATGATTTAAATATATACATGTTGGACAAAAAAACGAGTGAAAAATACAAATCTATAAATAAAAAATTAAATAATTCTCTTCACAAAATTTACATCGATAAATTTAAAGCTTCTCTTGATTCCACGGCATCTCTTATAGGTTTTGTACCAGGTATAGGAGATCTTATTTCCAATACTTACACGTTCATCGATATGGTAAACCAGATACCTGATATGTACAGCGATATAAAGCTTGGGAACTATACTTGCACTATGTTTGGTATGATCCAGATCGGATGGGGAGTAGTACAGATGTGTGCAGAGTATATCCCAGGACTCGATCACGGTACTGATGCCCTCGGAATACTTCTTGACCAGTCAGTCAAGAATGTAAGGTTTCAGTGGGCTTTCCTGATTCTAAAGAATTCAATAATAAACACAAGGATCTCTAGTAAAAAATATTTGTACCCATATTATAAATCTGGATTAAAAGTACCTGATGATATAAGGTTTTTTAATGTCAATAACTGGCCTGCCCAAAACTTTACCCCACCCGAAACTCTATACATTATGAGCGATAAAGCGTATACAAACAATATTCCACTTTATTTCGGCTTGATTTCCTGTGCAAAAATCGATCTTGCTGGTTCAAAGGAGCTTGCTGAAGCATGCAAAGTGCTCAAAGCAACTATAAATAGTGATGTTGATATAGCTTATATCCCAATACTCTTTAAAACTATTGCCAAATCTGATGTTAGTGAAGGAGCAGATATACTTACCGATATGTTCATAGAGAGAAGAGTAGGATTTAAAGTTACATGCAAAAGAGGAATACAGTTTTTAAAAGTTCAAACAGAAGATGGATTAACCACCGAGCCATTGATAGTAGAAAATCTAATATACAACTCTATAAACAATGCCTTTGCTTATGATAGCAAAATGAAGCAACTGGACTCAATAAATTTAAACGTAAATGAAAAAGTGGATGGGATAAAGATAAT
This sequence comes from Caldisericota bacterium, assembly GCA_052034135.1. Lineage (GTDB taxonomy): Bacteria > Caldisericota > Caldisericia > UBA6126 > JAGPKI01 > JAGPKI01. Next base: position 12,124 of record JBPOJC010000086.1, read on the forward strand.
TGGAAGCATTCCTAAAGCTGTTATGGACGATCTAAAAATAAGCACTTCTCCAGACCTTACTGCTGTAAGCTGTGTGAATTATTCGATAGAGGATCCGAACATCGCTGAATTTAGCATATCTGGGAAAACTATGACTTTTAAAGGCAAAACTAACGGAAGCACCGTACTTAACGTAAGATTCCCGGGCAGCCCTGCCATTTACCACAGGAAGGAAGTTCTGGATCTAAATATTAGGATACCGATTAGTGTTGGAAACACATTTGAGATCCAACCCAAGGAAACCACAGTGAAGCTCAACGAGGAAAACAAATGGAGTGTAAGGCTACCATATCCACCGGGAGATTATTATACGAGATGGAATTTCGGAGATGACACAGGCAATTTCGAATCCAGTAAAAATACAATAAGAGCAAATAACGAAGTCATTATGAGTCATATTTATCAAAAACCTGGAATATTCGAAATAAATGTGTATCTAATAGAAACGAAATCGAATAAAACTATTACATATTCGAGAGGAAAAGTTACTGTGCAGGATAGCGGATCAGCATTTCCAAAATATGTGTCGATTGGTATTTATTTGTATAACGAATACACGATAGTTGGAACTGGTGAAACTATTAGAAGTGAATTCAGAATAGGTTTCAACAATAAGGATTTTGCAGGAACCCTAAGTTGGAGTGGAAATACTTTCACTATGAAAATATCTGATAAAAACGATGAAGCAAGCTACACTTTTGTTCTAACTGGAACTCTATCAAGCGATTTTAAGAAACTCGATCTCGCAATTCATGCAACTTCACTTGCAATAGCGGAACATACGGGGAAACAGCTCAATGAAACTATTGATATAGAATTCAAAGGTTTGCCTATAGATACCTTCAATTATTCTGACAAAACATTTAGACAGCAAATGAAGGGGGAGAAGATAAAAGATTATCTCAAGACTTTCAAACATGATTATCAGTTTGAGGACTTAAATACCGACACTGGTAAATACTACATAGGATCTGGAAGATATTTACGTACCATCTGGAATGAGGATTCTTCGGTTGGATGTTATGGATCTAATTGATAAAAGAAAATTCTTTTTTTAATCTCTTTTTATTTAATTCTTCCTATTATGTTTCTAATAGAAATTCATTCTTCTGCTGGAAAAGAAAAGAATGTCATTAAGAAGGCTAATGTCTCTCTTTATTGCTTACATAGAATATTGATCTTAAATCGTCCCCCCTCTCTCTTCTTTAATTTCTCTGGAACTTTTGTTAGTATTTTTTTAAGATATATTATGAGACAAAAGAACTAAATAGGAAAACTCGTTACAGGAGTTACTAATTTAGCTCTCAAAAGCTTACAACACTATTATGATGACAACAAGAAAACTTAATCCTTGAATGTATTTATCTGGTATCCAGACTACTTTTTCTTTTTTATTTAGTTAGGAGTGACAAATTTATCTTTTTTACCCCACTATATATTATGGAGGATTTATTTTTTATATTTTTAAGTGGTTATTTGCTACTTTTAGTTATAAACTTGTATTGTGTGTTATCATTATGCATGCAAAGGTGCGAAAAGAGGAGACCCTTCGTCGCTGGGAAAATGCTCCTCAGGGTGACGGGGGTGGTGTCATTCTGAAGTGCATCATTTCGCACATGTACTGAAGAATCTCCTTATTTGTCTTTTCAGTGTAGAACAGACATTCCTGTCTGTTTTTTGTCATCCCCAACTTGATTGGGGATCCAGATTAGAAACTGTCATTCCCGAAATCTTCTATCGGGGATCTATATTCTTTTTTTTCCTGGATTCCCGCTTTCGCGGGAATGACCACCTCTCAGTCATTCTGAAGTGCGTCTTTTTGCACACAAGTCCTTAAGGAATCTCAGTATCCGTCCTTGTCATCCCCGAAAGTCTACAAACTGTCATTCCCGAAATCTTTTATCGGGGATCCAGACCAATTTTTGCTTGATAGGTATTATAAAAGAAGGAGTTTCTTCGGTCGCTGAAATAAAGATACTCTCCCTCAAGATGACAGTGGGGGGGGAGGTCATTCTGAGCGAAGTGAAGAATCTCCTCATTTACTCTTTTTCATTTTTGGGATTAATTCATCAAGGTTGAAAAGAGGAGATCCTTCGTCGCTGGGAAAATGCTCCTCAGGGTGACGGGGGTGGTGAGTAGCCTTCTTCGGTCGCTGAGAAGACACTTCCTCAGAGTGATGGGTGTGGGTTGAGATCCTTCAGTTGCTGAGATGATGCTCCTTCAGGAAGACGGTGCAACGTTTCAAAATTTAGTTTTATACACTTTAAATGGAGGGGGATCCTACAGTCAATGGTAAAAAATTAATTCGGGCTCTAAAGAATCTTAAATAAATGCGAGTATTAGCAACTCATAGCAACTCATGTTTAGTTTTTTGAAGCAATTATAATAAAATCAAAAAGTAAAATTAAATAAGACAACTTAACTTTTATCTAAAGTTTTTTGAGATATTTATTATTTATACACTGAACCAATTAAACAAGGAGAAAGAATTGAGTGAGTTAAACATTGATCATTTTGGCAGAAACGTTATTTAAAATGGAAAAGAAGAGCCTTTCCTATTACTATGATTAATTATCTTAAAATTTATGGAATAAAGCCAGAACTTTGTAATTTCAGAAATAACAGATAAGAATAAAACAAGTTAGTAAGGATAAAAAACTTAATCACTAAAAAATTGATTAGTTAGAATTATAAATTTTTCAAATTATTTATAAAAGATTTTTACAAAAGTGTGTATAATATAGAAAAAGAATTTTGCCTTTTATGCGGATAATGAATCCTCGACTTTATCTGCGTAAGAGGACATTAGGAGGTTTTTAAAATGTTAAGTAAAGAGGAAAAAGCAAAAATTATTAATGAATACAAACTTAATGATTTCGACACTGGCTCTCCTGAAGTTCAGATTGCCATCCTTACAGAGCGAATTAACTATCTTGCTAAACATCTTGAGGTTCACAAGAAAGACCATAGTTCAAGAAGAGGATTACTTAAAATGGTTGGAAAAAGAAAGAAACTTCTTAACTATCTAAAAGAAAACCATTATAATCGCTATAAAGATATTGTTAGTAAGTTGAAATTAAGAGGTTAGTGTACTAATTAAAATGGATAAAGAATATAATATTGAAAGAGAAATCGAAGGTGTAAAATACTCATTTAATATAGGCAAGTTAGCAAACCAGGCAAGCGGAGCAGTATTAGCAAGAGCCGGCGAAACAGTTGTTTTGTCAGTCGTGACAATGTCTAAAGAAATTAACGAGGAGACTGACTTCTTCCCTTTAACTGTTGATTATATGGAAAGGATGTACGCTGCTGGTAAAATTCCTGGTGGTTTCTTTAAAAGAGGCGGCAAGTCATCAGATTATGTAATTTTAAAGTCTCGTCTTATTGACAGGTCTATAAGACCTCTTTTCCCGAAGCACATGAAGAATGAAGTACAGGTTATCTGCTATGTTCTCTCTGCAGATAACGAGAATCAACCAGATATCTTAGCTATAAATGCAACATCTCTTGCTTTGTGTATTTCTGAAATACCTTTCAATGGACCTGTATCTGCAGTGAGAATTGGCAGAGTAGACGATAAATTTATTACTAATTCTTCTTTCACCGTTGAAGATGAAACGTTGCTCGATCTTGTGGTTGCAAGAACAAGAAAATCGATAGTAATGGTTGAGGCAGGAGCAAATGAGATTCCTCTCGATTTGATGGTTGAAGCATTTTCTTATGCAGATTCAAAAAATGATGAATTTCTGAATTTTCATGAGGAAATACTTTCTCAGCTACCTTTAAAAGAAAAGATTGTCATCCAAGAACCAATCTTAATGGATGACATAAAAAAAGCTACTGAGGATTATCTCATAGATAAAATTGAAAATGCTCTATTTAATCCAGTAAAGCAACAGAGAGAAAATGCAGTAGAAAATCTAAAGCAAGATTTGCATTTAGAGTTAGATCCCTTATTCCCAGAGAGGATTGGAGAAATCGATCTTGCCTTTGATAAATTTGTTTATGACTATGTAAGAAGAAAAATTGTCCTTGAAAACAAAAGACCAGACGGAAGAGCAGTTGACGAAATAAGACCAATCAGTATAGAGGTTGGCCTTTTACCGAGAGTACATGGTTCAGGTTTGTTTAAGAGAGGACAAACTCAGGTTTTAACTCTTGTTACTCTTGGAGCAAAAGGTGAGGGTCAGCTTGTTGAAGGATTACTTGAAGAAGAGTTCAAGCATTATATGCATTACTACAATTTTCCACCTTTCAGTGTAGGTGAAGTAAGACCTTTGAGAGGTCCCGGAAGAAGAGAAGTAGGGCATGGAGCACTTGCAGAGCGAGCACTTCTTCCTGTTGTTCCAACTGAAGATGAGTTTCCATATACGATTCATGTTGTGTCTGAAGTTTTGGAATCTAATGGTTCAAGCTCTATGGCTTCAGTTTGCGGAAGCACATTAGCTCTTATGGATGCTGGCATTCCAATTAAAGCGCCAGTTGCTGGTATTGCCATGGGTCTTATAACTAATGAAGATACCTATAAAATTCTAACTGATATACAAGGAGTTGAGGATGCCACTGGGGAGATGGACTTTAAGGTTGCTGGAACCACTGAAGGTATTACTGCCTTACAAATGGATGTCAAAACAGAAAAAGTAAACCTTCAAATAATAAGAGAGGGATTAGAGAAGGCATCAAAAGCATATCTATTTATCCTCGATAAAATTAAGGAAGTGATTCCAGCCCCAAGGCAAAACCTTTCTAAATATGCTCCCAGAATGGAGATAATGAAGATAAATCCAGAAAAAATTGGTGAACTGATAGGACCACAGGGTAAGGTAATCAAGAAAATAATTGAAGATACAGGAGCTAAGATTGATATCGAGCCCGATGGGAAAGTTTTTATTTCTGCACCAAACGAAGCAAGCATTAATGCAGCATTAGATGCCATAAAAGATATTACAGAAGATATAGAAATTGGCCATATCTATAAAGGTAAAATCATCAATATAAGAGATTATGGAGCATTTATTGAGCTTAAGAAAGGAAAAGAAGGACTTCTTCACATTTCTCAAATTTCTTATAAAAGAATACCTTCGGTTGAAAGCATCTTAAAAGTTGGGCAGGAAGTAACAGTTAAGGTTATAGGAATTGATGATCTCGGAAGAATAAGCTTAACAATGAAAGGGCTTTCTGAGACAGAAAATAACGAAAATAACGAAAATAATAAAGAGGAATGATTGAAAGGACAGAAGATTCGTGGAAAGAGGAAATTTTTAAACGAATCGTTGAAGAGATTTCCGTCTGCCAGAAATGCGAACTTTATAAGTCAAGAACTAATGCTGTTCCTGGGGAAGGAAACTTAAATACAAAATTAATACTCGTGGGCGAAGGTCCCGGATATAACGAAGATAAGCAGGGTAGACCATTTGTTGGCGAAGCAGGCAAGGTTTTATCTGATTTACTTACATCGATTGGTTTCAGCAGAGAGGATGTTTTTATAACAAATGCGGTAAAATGCAGACCACTCAGCAATAGAACTCCTAATATATCTGAAATTATGTCCTGTAAGCCATACCTTATATCTCAAATAGCTCTGATAGAACCAAAATTTATTCTGATTCTTGGTAATGCTGCGCTTGTCTCGCTATTAGGTGGTGGCTTTTCCATTAGCAAAGTCCGAGGTAAGCCAAAAGAGCAAGATGGTATAATATATCTTCCTACATATCACCCCGCTGCAGCTTTATATAGAAGAGAGATTATGGATATTATAAAGGAGGATTTTAAATTACTTAAATCATTAATGAATGGTGGAGAATAGTAAAAATATGAATATAAGAGTAGTTTTTTTAGGTGGAATTGACGAAATAGGAAAAAATATGACTCTTTTTGAGTTTGACGATGAAGCAATACTTGTAGATGCTGGTTTTAAATTCCCTGATGCTGAAATGCTCGGTGTTGATAAATTGATTCCTGATATTAGTTATATTCTTAAAATTAAGGACAAAATAAAGGGTATAATTCTTACTCATGGACACGCCGACCATATTGGTGCTATGAGGTACATAGTTGATAAATTAGATGTTCCAGTCTACGCAACGCCTTTAACCTTTGGTATTTTAAAATCAGATTTGCCAGCTTATCTTTCAAAAAAAATTAAGTTTAAAGAAGTTAAGCTTCCTTCAACTCACAGGATTGGCAATATCGACGTTGGATTTATAAGAGTAACTCATAGTATTCCTGATGGTTTTGCTGTAACTTTTAAAACTCCATATGGCTATATTGTACACTCTGGAGATTTTAAAATTGACCAAACACCAATCGACGATAAGCCGATCGATCTCCAAGGCTTGGCGTCTGTGGGAAGAGAGGGTGTTTTGCTTTATCTTGGAGATAGCACAAATGCCGACGAAGAGGGTTTTACTGGCTCTGAACGGATTGTTGGTGAGAAATTAGAAGATATTATTCGAGCAGCACAAGGCAGAGTGCTTGTTGCAACATTTTCAACAAATCTTCATCGGGTTCAGCAGGTTCTTATGATTGCTAAAAAGTTAGGGAAGAAAGTTTTAATAGATGGTAAAAGCATCATAGAGGTTATTAATGTTTCATCAAAACTTGGATATGGTGGAGTGCCGGAGGGTTTAACAATAAATTATGATAAACTTTCAAAGTATAAAGACAATGAAGTATTAATATTGACTACGGGCACACAGGGTGAACCTTTCTCTGGACTAACAAGGCTTGCGAATGAGTCTCACGAAATGCTAAAAATTAAAAAGGGGGATCTTGTAATAATATCTGCTGACCCTATACCAGGAAATGAAAGCCTTGTTAATAATGTGGTTAATGGGCTGTATAAGCTCGGGGCAGAAGTTATTTATAAAAGAGAGCACGTGCATGTATCAGGTCACGGAGCTATGGAAGACTTAAGGACTATGCTTAGTTTGTTAAAACCGCGTTATTTTATTCCAATTCATGGCGAATATAGACAAATGTATTCTCACGTAAAGATTGCACTTTCAACAAATGTTGATTCCAAAAATGCTTTGATAGCAGAAAATGGGGCTGTTGTGTCGGTTAAACCAAATGAAATGAAAATTGTATCAAGAGTTCCAGCTGAGCCAACAATGATAGATGGAAAAATCGTTGGAGATATAGAGTATTCAGTCCTGGATGAAAGAAGACGACTCTCTAAAGAAGGTGTAGTGAGTGCAGTCTTTTTGATAAGCAGGCAAAATAAAAAACTTATTATTGATCCAATAATAGGAACAAAAGGCTTTATATCACATAAGTTTTCAAGCAAAATTTTAAATGAAGCTAAAGCTGGCTCAAAAGAAATTGTTGAAAAATGGGCTCTCGAAAATAGTAGCAGGAGAGAACTTGAAAATACTCTTAGAAAGTTTCTTCAGGGTAAAATTCTCGAAGTTACGCATAGAAACCCAATAATTTTTGTTACTGTCCTTGAAGGATAGGATGAGCGTAAAGGTCTTTGTGAGGGGCACTTTAATTGCTGCTCTTTATTTCACACTGACCTTTGCTCTCCAACCTATAAGTTATGGGCAGATTCAAATAAGAATTTCAGAGGTTTTAACTGTACTACCTTACTTTTTTCCTGAATCTATTTTAGGATTAACGATTGGTTGTATATTAGCCAATATATTCTCTCCGTTTGGTCCAATAGATGTTGTTTTTGGTGCATTATGCACTCTAATTGCTGCAATTTTAACTTATTCAGTAAGAAAAATAAATAAGCCTTATCTGGGGATTATCCCGCCGATTGTAATCAATGCTCTTGGAGTTGGATTGTATTTATCGATCTTAACAAATAGTCCGCCCTCTTTTGAAATTACTCGATATCTTTTCTTTAGCTTGACAATTGCAATCGGAGAAGCTATATCTGTAGGTATTGGAGGTTCTATAATTATTACTTACCTTCTAAAGAGGAAAAAAGCTTAGTCTATGGTAGTAGGAATTGCACAAATTGAACCGATCTTTGGAGATCTTAAGAGGAATATTGAAAAACATCTTTCCTATATTAAGCTTGCCAGGGAGAATGGTGCAGATTTAATTATTTTTCCTGAAATGTCTTTAACGGGTTATTACCTTAAAGATCTTGTTCCTGAGCTTGCAATTGGACCAGACTTATCTCTATTAAAGCCCATATTTTTAGCCTCAAAAGATATTGATATAGTTATCTCATTTCCTGAGAGGGATGAAGCTTTCAATTATTATATAACCTCGGCTTACCTTAAGAACGAAAATATTATTAATTTACACAGGAAGGTATATCCTCCAATTAATGGAATGTTTGACGATTTGAAGGATTTTAAGCGAGGAGAAACTTTTAGTGTTTTCTCAAATGACGCCTTAAACTGTGGTATGCTTATATGCAGAGATATGTGGCATGCTGAGGCTGTAACCAATTTAGCATTTAAGGGAGCAAAGTTTATTATAGCCCCCTCTGCTGTACCCTTAAGATCAATTTCTCAAAGTGGTCCCTTAATAAAAGACTTTATTGAAAGATCTGTAAAATTTTATGCAGAACATTTCTCGCTCTATTTTGCATTTGTTAATAGAGTTGGATTTGAAGAGGGAGTTTGTTTTTACGGTGGAAGCACTGTTGCAAGCCCTTCTGGAGAAATAATTCTTTCAATGAGCTTATTGGAACAGGAAATTAAGTTTTTTGAGCTGAATAAAAGAGAAATTGAGAGAAGAATCAATACATTGCCTCTTCAATTTGAGGAGAGAAGAGATTTGCTAAAAGATGGATAAGGATAAGATTAGCCTAAAGCAAGACACTCAATTCGTTTTAAGGGTCATAACAAAGTTTATACAAGAAGAAGTTAATAAATATGGTTTTAATGGTGGAGTGATAGCTTTATCGGGTGGGCTGGATTCCTCTGTTGTGTCAATGCTATCATATCAGGCACTCGATGGGAAAATAAGGCTTTTATTTATGCCTTACGGAGAAAACAGTATTGCCTCTAAAGATGCTTCAAGTATTGCCTCTTTATTAAATCTTTCTCTTGAAACTTATAATTTGAAAGAAAATGCCGATAAAATTTTCTTAGAGCGGAAAATTGATGATAAATTAAGAAAAGGGAATATCCTTGCAAGGCTTCGAATGAGTATTCTGTTTGATGTGAGTGCGAGAGAAAAAGCCCTTGTTATAGGTGCCAGTAATAAGTCTGAACTTTTAATAGGTTATAGTACATGGTTTGGCGATAGTGCTGCTGGCATTCAACCAATTGGGGATCTATATAAAACTCAAGTTAGAGAGCTGGCTAAACTTGTGGGTGTACCTGATGAAATAATCAAAAAGCCTCCTTCTGCAGAATTATGGGAAGGGCAAAGCGACGAGAAAGAAATTGGAATAAGCTATAACGATCTCGATAAAATCCTCTATTTATATGTTGATAAGCGTTTTAACGAGGAAGAAATAATAAAAATGGGTTTTGAAGCCAAATTAGTAAGAAAAGTAATTCTTAGGACAAAGAAAGCCCTCTATAAGCTCAGAACCCCAGTTATTTGCAAGTTATCTGATAGAACTATAGGTATAGATTACCGCTATTCGAAAGAGGCTGGAATTTAATTTATTAATAAGTCCTCTTTAAAAGGGTCTCATTTTGGCACTCCTGTAAATTATAATAATAAATGGAGGTTAAATGAGAATTAAATTAACATATGAGAACTTAAATGGAGAACCTATCATTCTTCCTATGCATTATAATCATGTCGTACAGGCTCTTATTTATAGAACATTTTCTCCACTTCTTGCTTCAAAGCTCCATAATCAAGGATATCCCTATGAAAAGAGAAAATTTAAGCTTTTCACCTTCTCAAGGATTTTAGAGAAGGGCAAAAAGGAAGCAAATGAAAAGCTTCTTTTTAAAAGAAGTATTTCATTTTATTTTTCATCGGCTATAGATGATATAGTCTGCGATCTGGGCGAAGGGTGCTTTAAAGGCATGGAGTTTTATCTTTTTGGACAAAAAGTATATGTTTCAAAGGTAGAAGTGCTTACTTTACCTGTTTTTGAAGATAAAATCTTAATAAGAATGCTCGCACCATTAACAATATACTCAACTTTTGAGGATGGAAACGGAAATAAAAAAACCCATTATTATGCTCCGGGAGAAATAAATTTTTCGGAACTTATTGAAATAAATGCTATAAAAAAGTTCTCTATAATTCAGACTGATTTAAAGTATGATAACTTGCAATTAAATGTTAAGCCGGTAAAAGTTTCCCCGGAGAGAAATCTTAAAGTTATCAGATTTAAAAATACTGCTATAGAAGGTTGGACTGGAATATATGAGCTCTCTGGCTCAAGAGAGCTCATTACTGTAACTTATGAAGCTGGCTTGGGGGGTAAAAACCCCGAAGGCTTTGGTATGTGGGAAGTTTGGAATAATTCACTTCAAAATTTTCAGTCTCTTTGTGATTCAGACTCTTCTTGTGACTCTAACTCTCTTCGTCATTCCCGCGACTCACAACGACATTCCAGTGATTCTCTTCCGCGTTCATGCTCTCTTCCAGATTCCAGCAACTCCCTTCCGCATTTACACTGCCCACTTACGTGTTCCCACTCTCTTCAATATTCCAGTTCCCTTCCTCATTTCCGTGACTCTTTTTGTCATTCCAGCGACTCTCTTAGTCATTCCAGTGATTCTCTCCGTCATTCCAGTGATTCTCTCCGTCATTCCCGCGAAAGCGGGAATCCACTTTCTAAGGAATCATTACAGTGAATAACGAACTTAACAAACTTAAAAACCTATTCTGGGAGTATGATTTCACCGATATTCTTAAGAATTTAAGTAATATTGTGGTAATCGAGAGAGTATTTAAAAATTGAATAATTCTACTCTGTGGGCACTATATAAGATTCATAATTATATACTCAGTGGCTCCTATCCGAATGTTTCATATCTTTCTGAGAAATTGGAACTGTCACAAAGAACAATAAAGCGATACATCGCTTCTCTTAAATATGATTTTGATTCCCCTATTAAATATTCAAAATCAGACAATGGCTACTATTACACTCAGGAATGGAACTTTCCCTTCCCAAATTTAACCGAAGGCGAATTGATATCTTTATTTATGACGGTAAATTTATTGGAAGAATTTAAGGGGACTTCTCTTGAAAAAGATATAATCTCAGTTCAAAAGAAATTGGAGTTACTTTTATCAAAGAAAACGAAAATAAATGGAGAAAGCTTTATCAAAGTTTTACTTAAGCCATTAAAGCCTAAAAAAGATGTGAAAGAAGTTTTCAGTAAAATTTTTAATGCAATAAAAGAGAGAAAGAAACTTAAAATAAAATATTGGGCAATACATAGAGAAGAATCTACAGAGCGTATAGTAGAACCATATTTGATCTTCAATTCAGAAGGTATTTGGTATTTTGTTGGTTACTGCGAACTGAGAAGAGATTTTAGAGATTTTGCACTGGATAGAATTGAGAAAATAGAAGTATTGGATGAACCTTATAAACCAAGAGATTTTGACTCTAAAGATTATATAGGAAATGCTTTTAAAATTTATAAAGGGAATACTCGAAATATAACTTTACTGTTTGATTCTTACGAGGCAAACTGGATAAAGGAAAGAATCTGGCACTCATCACAGGAAACTAAGGAATTGCCTGGTGGTAAGCTCCTTTTCAGGATAAAGGCAAATCCAGAAGAGATAAAAAGATGGATTATTGGGTATGGCTCATCGGTAGAAGTGATAGAGCCAGAGTCTCTAAGAAAAGAAATAAAAGGTGAAGTGTCAAAACTTTCAAAAATTTATAAAGAATAATTAAAAGGGTCTTATTTTGGCACTTTAAAGATTATAATGTAA
>JBPOJC010000045.1:0-2634 GCA_052034135.1 Caldisericota bacterium
ATAAATCATTTACAATCATAACCACAATGTCTAATTCGCTAATATCTAATATTCATGATAGAATGCCAGTGATTTTAAAGCAGGAAGATGAGAAAATATGGTTGGACAAGAATATTGATGACATTAAAACACTTACAAATATTCTTAAACCGTTTGACTCTGATAAAATGCAAATGTATAGAGTGTCAAACAAAGTAAATAATCCCAAAAACGACTCTAAGGAGCTATTAGACCCAATCAATTAAACATTTATAGTTAATAGTTCTTCTAAATTAGTCGTATATCTTTGAGATTTCCTGAGCTGTTTCATTTTCCAGTTATGCTCTATGCCGTTTGACAGTGGGTAAAGAGTGTTTCTTCCATACTTCAAATTAATTTTATCAATAACGTTCATTAACTTCTCATCTTTGCTCTCAGGGTACACATCATCAAACAAAGATGATTTCGCATCTTCATTTTGAATTATTTCCGATAGCATTACTCCTGCCTTTTTATACTTTATTTTATCTTTGTATATTCTTTTAAGTCCAATTAAAGCATAACTAATTAAATCCAGTGTATTAGCAGTAGGTGTTTTAGTACGTATAATTGTTGAATTGAAATACTTTTCTCCATCTTTAAACGGATTAGACATTATAAATACCTGCACACATGATGCAACAGAGTTCTGTTTTCTTAATTTATCGGCTGCATTTGTTGTGAATGTTGAAATTGCTTCGGTCATCTCTTGAATATTGCAAATATCATTTCCAAAAGTTCTTGATGTTATTATTGATTTCTTTGGCTGAGCTACTTCGTTTAGCTCTATACAGGATATACCCCTTAACTCTAAAACAGTTTTTAAACCTGGTGTTTTTAAATATTTTTTAGCCCAGGTGTCGTTAACAGTGCTTAATTGTTTTGCATTGTATATGTTATGCATATTTAAAAGTTTTACAAAGCTTCTTCCAATACCCCAGACATCTGACACATCTATTGTCTCAAGACACTCTTCCAAATTTGGCTTATCGACTAAATTAAATATTCCTTTAAGGTCACTATTTCTTTTAGCTATTTTATTAGCTACTTTTGCTAAAGTCTTTGTTGTACCTGTGCCTATTGATACTGGTATGCCAGTCCATTTATAAATAGTATCTCTAATAATCTTTAAATAATCTTCTAAATTAGATGTTTGATTACTGTCTAATAAAATAAAAGCTTCATCAATAGAATAAATTTCAATATCGGAGCAGATTTGAGAAAGTGTTGTCATAATTCTATTTGATATATCACCATATAGACAGAAATTAGAAGAGAGGACCTGTATATTATATTTTTCAACCATATCCATACATTTGAATATTGGTTGCCCTAATGTGATTCCTAAATCTTTTGCTTCCTGCGATCGCGATATAACGCAACCATCATTATTTGATAATACGACAACTGGCTTGTTGTTTAACTTTGGATTAAATGCTTGCTCACAGGATACATAAAAGTTATTACAATCAACTAATCCGAAGACTTTGCTCATTTCTATACATTTTCAAATTGATGAATAACGAATGTAACAACTCCCCAAATTTGACAATCCATACCTTCTTTTATTTCAATGGGTGCATATTTTGAATTTTCAGGATATAGACATATTTTATTATCTATTTTTCTGAATCTTTTCAAGGTAAATTCACCATCAATTATAGCCACAACAATCTTATTATCTGTTGGCTCTATAGACCTATCAACGATTAATATATCTCCTGAATTTATTCCTGCATCTATCATTGAATTGCCCGAGACCTTAAGTAAATAAGTAGCTGCAGGATGTTTGACGAGAAACTCATTTAAATCCAAATTTTTGTCGATGAAGTCATCTGCTGGTGAAGGAAAACCTGCAGATACTCCCTGAGAAAATAAAGTTAATTCAATTTTCTTTTTTGTTTTCATTTCTAATAATTTATATTTTTATGAGCAAAATATCAATTGTGCCAGTAAAACAGATATATCTCTTTTTCTTGAAGCTGTAAATCGCCAATGAACGAAAATCAGATATCACCTTAAATATTAATATCAGGATTTTTGAATTATAATAATAGTGGAAATATGTTGAGGCTTTAAAATCGGAACACCTTTACAAAGTTTTAAATAATTATGAGGAGACCCTTCGTCGCTGGGAAGACGCTCCTCAGGGTGACGGGAGGGGGCAGCCATCCCTTGCCCCCCGTCATTCCGAAGTGCGGTCTTAACGCACACGTCCTGAGGAATCTCCTCATTTGTCTTTTGTCATCCTCGAATGTCTTCAAACTGTCATCCTCGAAATCTACACAATTGTCATCCCCGAAATCTTTTATCGGGGATCCAGACCTTATTTCTAAGCATACTTTTAAAACTCTCTGGATTCCCGCAATCGCTTGGAATGACGAGAAGTAAATGCCTGAATGACACATTAGGAGACCCTTCGTCGCTAAAATGAGCGCTCCTAAGGGTGACGGGAGGGGGCAGCCATCCCTTGCCCCCGTCATTCCGAAGTGCGGTCTTAACGCACACGTCCTGAGGAATCTCCTCATTTGTCTTTTGTCATCCTCGAATGTCTTCAAACTGTCATCCTCGAAATCTACACAATTGTCATCCCCGAATGTATTTATCGGGGATCCA
>JBPOJC010000057.1:0-16415 GCA_052034135.1 Caldisericota bacterium
ATTTATTGTATTATTGGACCTTACAAAAGTATTGAAAGAAAGCCTGTTTTTGATGATCCAGAAGCTTTATCAAGGCAGGTTTATCATGTTTTTAGCCAATCATTTATTCAACCACTGACTTCACAGAATCGGGAAATAGTAGTCACTCACTCAAAACTAATTAATCCAATTTACAATGAGATGATGATGCAGGGATGTAAGGATTGGCAAGCTGCTTTTAACGAACATCTCATACTTTCAGCTATGACTGCAATTTTTTTAAACGAAAAAGGGGAAGAGGAGAGCGAAAAATTCCTGACTACGAATTATAATCTTGGCTTTATTTATATTGACTATTTATATGATCTTATGCTTCAATATTCCTCCAATAGAGACATTTATCCAACCTATGCTGACTTTTACCCTCATATTCTTGATGCTATAAGCTACCTATGCGAACAACCTTATGCTCCGAGAAATTTGAATATCCTTTATGCTTCGGATAACGGAGTGCAATTAGCCTGGAATGATAATTCCTCAGATGAGTTAGGATTTATAGTTTACCGTAGAAAATCTAAAAATGATGTATTTGTTACCATAAGCAAACTTTTACCTCCAAACAATACTCCATTTCAGGTCTGTTATAGAGATGAAGACATATCTGAAGATGAATGGGTGGAATATAGAGTGGCTGCGGTGGGAAATCATGGAGAAATATTTACCAACAGAAGTAGTATTAAAATCCCTGTAAAAGCTCCATTAGCACCAAGGGATATCAGCTGGAAATATAATGCAGAGAAAAAGACTATAACAATATTTTGGAAATATTTGTTTAAAGTTGATGGATTCAAGATATACAGTATTGGAGAGAAGCGTCAATTGATAGATACGCTATCCTTTGATAGTAATCAAATCGATATTAAAATAGAAGAAGTCGGTACATATCGCTATGTGCTCACTGCTTTTAAGAAAGCAGGGGATAAAATAATAGAAAGCATTGATTCACCAATTATTACTATTCATGTTGAATAATTTTGTAAATTATTTTTATGGAACCTTAAATTTAGAGGACCTTAAATTCTTTTTTAATTTTTGATATTTTAGGTTGTATCGCTAATTGACAGTAAGCTTTATCAGGATGATTTTTGAAGTATTGATGATGATATTTTTCAGCTTCATAAAATGATTCTAATTGAACAACCTCAGTAACTATTGGATCCTTATATAAACCATTTTTTGTTATTTCCTGAATATATTGTAATGCTTGAGATTTCTGCTCAGAAGAACTATAAAAAATAGCAGAGCGATATTGGTTGCCTATATCATCTCCCTGCCTATTTAATTCTGTAGGATTATGAGCGGAAAAAAATATTTGAAGAAGTTCTCTATAAGTGATTACTGAAGGGTCAAAAGTAATTCTTACTGTTTCAGCATGCCCTGTATCTCCCCCGCAAACATCTTCATAGGATGGATTTTTAGTGTGTCCCCCTGCATACCCTGGAATAATTTCTAAAATTCCATCAAATATAGAAAATACTGCTTCAAGACACCAGAAACATCCTCCTGCAAATACTGCAATATCCTTATTACAGTTATTCATCATTATTTCCTCTTAATTTTTAATGAGATAAAGAGCTTTATCTACTCATCATCGTAAATTAAAATATAAAGATACATATTTATAATACAAGTAATACAAGTAAATAATTCACAAAAACTACTCTTCGCTTTTTAAGAAATTGTAAAAAAAATTTAACGCTTAAACAAATAAATTTGTTTTTGAAAATTGAAAATATATAAAAAAATTGAATTATACTTTAAATTACTTAAAATTTATCACAGCAAACTTTCAAGGTGAAAAATTGTGTATATGTACAAAAAAATCTGGGAAGGGATAAGAAAATGAAAATCAGAGGAGGAATATTATGGAGATAGCTCCAAGAATTAGTATAAATGAGAAAATACGTTTTGGTAAACCTGTGATTACTGGAACACGTGTTCCAGTAGACCTTGTTATAGGTAAACTTGCAGGAGGTATGACATTCGAGGAAATTATGGTTGAATATGAAATTACTCGAGAGGATATACTAGCAGCTCTTGACTATGCATCTAAGATTCTATCCAGTGAAGAAATTAAAGCAATAGGGTAAAATGCTAAAATTTGTGGTTGATGAGGACATGCCTCGCTCCACAGGTAGAATTCTTAAGCAGCATGGATATGTAGTTAGAGATGTTCGAGACTACAATCTTCGTGGAGCTGAGGACAATGAAATTTATGATTTTGCACAAAGCGAGAAAGCGATAATTCTGACAGGCGATAGAGGTTTTGGCAATATTCTCCGTTTTCCATTAGGTAACCATTTTGGAATTGTTGTTGTGCATTTTCCAAATGAAATGCCAACTATGGACATAAATCGCTATCTTATAGATAGATTTAAGGATTTATCGGAATATGACTTCCATGGAAATCTGATTATTATAGAACCATGCAAAATTCGAATTCGAAGAAAATAAAACGATAACCTAATGAGATTTTTAACTATACCTGGCGGGACTTAAGCCCACGGTCACCTGCTTAGGAGGCAAATGCTCTATCCATCTGAGCTACAGGTGTCTGTAATATTTCATTGCAATTATCTATATTTTAATGAGTTTTGTCGATATTTCGAATTTACCAGGATAATAGTAACTCTATACAGAGAATTAAAAGCTCATATTGAAGGTTGCGTACGTTATCACAGGTTCTTTGTAACCAGACTCCTGTTCCTAAATCATCAGAAGCCATTAAAATTGGAATGAATATAACATTTCTGAATTTTGATACAGCTATTAAAGCTGAGCATTCCATATCAACACAAATGGCACCTTCACTTCTTCTCATTTGTATTTTCCTTTGTGTTTCTCTGTAGAATGCATCTATTGTCCAGCATCTTCCTTTAGTGAATGGAATATCTTTTGATTTTAAGACTTTGCCTATAAAATCAACATCTTCTTTTGGAACACTAATTATCCTTGATACAGGTTGAAAAAAATAGTAAAAATATTTTCCAAGCTAAACAAAAGAAAGAGGTAGAGAGGCATAGCTAAAATCTCTCTATACAAAACAAGTTAAGAGGAATTTTAAAGCCTCTCTTCTACTTCAATCACGCTGGAGCCTATTTGAAAGAATTTCCTGAGCTTTTTCTTTTGTAAGAGTAAACATCTGGTTTTTGTCTAATTGTTCATTATCTTTTTCCATTAGTTTAATTAAGATATTAGTGACATTTTCTGTGCTGTAATTTTTTGTATTTAGGAATTTATTTACAAATTCCTGTATTACTTTATTTCCATATTTTTCTTCTATATCTACCCAAAAAGCCAGACTATAGGCATAACCTTCAATTGGTCCTATGATAGCTTGCCATTTTAGAAGATTTAAATTCTCACCTTTACTATCAACTATGTTTTTTACACGTCCATTAAGCATTTTATTCTTTAATTCTTTATCAGTTTGCTCTAATATTTTTAAGGAAGTATATTCTGCTAACCCATCGCCAACCCATCTAAGATACTTATTTTTGGAGTAGAGAGGATTCTTTTCACCTATTAAATTTGTTTCAGTTGTTTCATGTACATAAATCCAATATAGCTCCTCTTTATTATTAATATTAATTGGGAAAACATTTTCTTTTAAATCGCCAGTTGTAGAAACATTTTCAGATTTTGTAAGCAGTGCACTCATTGGTTTAAGAGAAGATACTCCAAGAATTTGTTCAATCTTAAGGTTTATATCTTTTAATGTTTCAGCCAACTTTTGCGCCTTATCCAAATCCTCTTTGTTGTGATATATCTTTATTCCATTCTTTTCAAATAGATTCAATGATGAAAGGTTAATTAAATCAAATTCTCCACCTTCATCACTAATTCTTACTGTTTTTCCACCGACTACTTTATAGAAGAAATCACCAGCCTTAAGCCCTTCTTTACTAATTTTTAGAGTTGGATTTTCTTCTACAAGAGTAGAGGTTAATTTTACCGTAAAGATACCATCAGAATCTGTTTTAAACTTTAATTCTGTACCATCTGGTGAAACCATAACTATGGATACATCTTGAATAGGTTTATTATGTTTATCTTTTATAAGGACAGGTATTGGAATCCCATTATTTTTTGTTGCTTTTGCTATAGAATCTTTCTTCAGGGATTTTACCATAGTACCTGGCATTATCTCATCTAATTTGACAACCCAAACTGAAGCATTTTTATCTTTTGGCCTGATAACTCTCATATTATTGATATAAAAATAAAATATATCTACGGCGATAAATGCAATAATGATTATTAATGTTATAATTAACCCACTTGACAAATTTAAAGAAATCATCTTCTTTTCCTCCTTATACTTAGAATTCTTGTCTTTTTAAACTTAATAAGCTTTAGTTAATACCAAGAATTACTTTAATTACAGAACATTTAAAAAAGTATATTATATTTACAAACTTATAAACAAAAATCACTAAAACTATTAAATAAATTCTTGAAAATGTCATCAAATAATGCCTTTAATATGGTTGAAGAATTTGTAGCACACAAGAATTTACGCTCATTGGCATCACTCTCTTGTTTTGTTTTCATTATTGATTGTAATATAATTTAATCTCCTCATCGGAGTCTCCATTCCTAATTTAAGAAAAGCTATCAAAAGGTATTGTAAATCAAAAAAAAAAAAAAACAAGTAAAAAATGAAAAAATTTAATATTTTTTGAAGAAAAAATTTTTATATGTTGTTCGTTTAATTTCTTTAAAAATTGAAATTATCATTATTAGATCGTATTTAAGAGATTAATTTAATGTTAAAAAAAATTTACTTCTTTTCCCACTTTAAAAAACATAAAAGGAACATAAAAGGTATTAGTAATACTACTTTATTATAAATCCTAAAGATGCAAAGTAATCAATAAATACTGATAAAATCATTGCAATAGAGAGAAGAATAATGATGAGCTTATTTAAGCTTTTGTTTTGTACTGTATCATTATTAGTCTTCTCTGTCTTGGCTAAATTTTTGTTTTTAAATGTTGCAAAACCAAGAAGAAAAAAAATAACCTCAATAGAACTTAAAGAAATTGCATTGAGAATTGCAGACAAATAATTCAGAGGAATTGAAACAAAAGAAGTTTTAACAGGTATTAAATAAATTAAAATCCAAATAATCAGGAAACTTATAAAAAACAAAATGCAAGCTATCGCTAAAAGCCTTTTTATAAGTAAAGAAAAGTTTGATAAAATCAATGTGGCAATTCTATCTGTTTTAATTAGCCATTTTGATATAAGGTAAAAGAATAGTCCAAGAATGTAGAATATAACCAGTAAAAAGAGCAAATATACGAGCACGTTTCTCATAAAAAGACCCTCCAAAAAAAGTATAGTTAAATTATAAGAAATTTTGTTATAATGGTAACCAAGAGAAAAATAAAAAATATAAATTAGGAGGTATATAAATGCGAAAAGCAATTCTTTTAACTCCAGGACCCACACAAGTGCCAGAGGAGGCATTGGCAGTTGCTTCAATGCCAATTATGCATCATAGAACTCCTCAGTTTGAAGCAATATTTGCTGAGGTTGAAGAAGGTCTCAAGTATATTTTTCAGACCAAAAACCCAGTATTAATTTTTGCTTCCTCGGGGACAGGAGCAATGGAATCATCAATCGTGAATACTTTATCTCCGGGGGATAAAGTTATTGCAGTTGTTGGAGGTAAGTTTGGCGAAAGATGGGCAGAAATAGCCAAAGCTTATGGATTAAATCTAATTCAACTTGACATACCATGGGATACTGCCATTAAACCAGACGTAATAAAGAACACAATTGATGAAAATCCAGACGTTAAAGCAGTTCTTACTACTTTATCTGAAACCTCTACAGGAGCTGTAACTGATATAAAGTCGATTGCAGAATTAACAAAGAATAAAGACATTTTACTTATTGTAGATGCAATCTCTGGATTAGGTGTAGTTGATTTAAAGACTGATGAATGGGGAGTAGATATAGTTGTTGCAGGATCACAAAAGGGACTAATGATACCACCAGGACTTGCTTTCGTAAGTGTCTCAGATAAAGCAAAGAAATTTATGGAAACATCAAAACTACCAAAGTATTATTTCGATTGGAAATCATCTTTAAAGAACCTTGAGAAGAAAACTACTCCGTTTACACCAGGAATAAGCTTGATAATGCAGTTAAATGAAGCAATTAAGATTATTAAAGAAGAGGGATTAGAGAACGTATTTGCAAGGCATTCAAGATTAGCTAAAGCTTTAAGAGCTGCAATATCTGCAATTGGTCTTGAGCTATATAATAAAGACACAGGAGATGCCTGCACTGCTGTTAAAGTTCCTGAAGGCATTGATGGTGAAAAATTAGTTAAGTTATGTAGAGATAAATATAAAGTTACAATTACTGGTGGGCAGTCAGAACTTAAAGGTAAAATTTTTAGGATCTCAACTATGGGAAATGTCAATGATAATGATGTCATACTTGGAATATCTGCAGTAGAACGTAGTCTTGCAGAACTCGGTTATAAGTTTGAGGCTGGAGCAGGAGTAGCTGCTGCAATGAGAGCTTTAGCTGATGCGTAAGAAAGGAGGAAAGATTTTATATGTATAAAATATTAATAGCAGATGAAATATCTCAGGCTGGGATTCAGATACTTAAGAATCATCCAGAGTTTGAGGTTATTGAAAAAACTAAAATAACGGGCGACGAACTAAAAGAAGAAATAAAAAATTACAATGCATTAGTGGTTCGCTCAAGAACAAAGGTAACTGAAGATATAATCAATAATGCCCAGAATTTAAAACTTATTGTAAGAGGTGGAGTTGGAATAGACAATATTGACAAGAATGCAGCAGAGAGAAAAGGTATTACTGTAAAAAATACTCCAAAAGCTTCATCAATCTCTGTTGCTGAACTTGCATTTGGGATGATGCTTTCAGGCGTGCGTAGGCTTGTCGATGCTACAATATCTATGAAGGAAGGCAAATGGGAGAAAAAGAAATTTGAAGGAGTTGAATTAGCTGGAAAGACGTTGGGAATTATAGGGTATGGTAATATTGGTAAATCTCTTGCAGAAAGAGCAGTAGCTTTCTGTATGAATGTTTTGGTTTGTGATCCTTATGTAAAAGAAATAAACATTAAAGGCGTTACGTTAACTGACCTTAATACTCTTCTAACTTCCTCTGATATTATTTCTATTCATTGTCCAAAAACTAACGAAACGTGCAACTTGATAAATAAAGAAACTTTATCAAAAATGAAAGATGGCGTCGGAATAGTGAATTGTGCACGTGGTGGTATTGTTGATGAGGTAGCACTTTACGAAGGATTAAATAGCGGGAAAATATCATTTGTTGGATTAGATGTTTATGAAAAAGAGCCCCCAGCCCCTGATAATCCTTTGTTTAAGTGCGAAAGAGTAATATTAACGCCTCACATTGGGGCTCAGACATTTGAGGGTCAAGAAAGGGTTTCAGTCGAGGTTGCCAATGTAATCAAAGAATTCTTTTTAGGAAAGGAATAATTTAGATAGTTATGGCGGATATATTGCCTTTCGATGCTCTAATGTATAACACCCAAGTAATGAAAGATTTAAAAGATGTAATTACTCAACCTTACGATAAGATAAACGATAAACTAAAAAAGACTTATCTTGAAAGAAGTGAGTATAACGCAGTTAAATTAATTCTTCCAGATCCTATAAATGAAGCAGATCCTGATAGTAAGTACTTAAACGCAAAAAATATTTTGAATGATTGGAAAGCAAAACAGATTTTAAAAAAGTTTGGCGAGAAAGCATTCTACTACCTTGAACAGGAATTCACTTCTCCTATCACAAATGAAACTATTATAAGAAAAGGTTTTATAGGCCTTATGAGGTTTACTGACTTTTCTGAAAAAATAGTCTTTCCACACGAAAAAACTCTCTCTAAACCAAAAGAGGACAGATTTAAATTGACACTTGCCACCAATACCTATTTTGAACAGGTTTTTTTGCTATTTGAAGATAATAATTCTGAAGTAATGAACGCATTTAACAAATCTCTTTTAAATTTATCTAATAATTTTACGATTTCAGTCATAGATGATTACAATGTGAAAAACAGTCTTACTCCTCTAATTGATCCTTTGATGATTGAGAATATTTGTTCAGTATTTAAGGATAAAAAACTTGTAATTGCAGATGGACACCACAGATATGAAACAGGTGTAAATTACATGAAATATATGAGAGAGAGAAATACAAACCACAAAGGAGATGAATCTTATAACTTTGGAATGATGTATTTCTCGCCATCAAACCAGAAAGGATTAATTATACTTCCCACACATAGGCTTGTTCACGGAATAACAAGCTTTTCTTTAAGCAGTTTCCTAAATAATATCTCAAATACATTCTACGTGAAAGAATTCAATAGTATCAATGAGCTAAAGGAAGTACTTGCAGAAAGTAGATATTCTTTTGGTTTTTACTGTAACGAAAATCTTGACCGTTACTACTTGTTAACTTTAAAAGAAGATCCTCTAAACTTAATAACTGATAAACCGCTTGTTCTAAGAGATCTTGATGTGTCAATTCTACATTACATGATTCTTTATAAAGAGTTTGGAATAGACGAAGAAAGGCTTGCACAGCAAATAAATGTTGAATATGTGCGTGAAGTAGACGAGGGTTTGGAAGAAGTAAAATCTGGAAGAGAACAGATGATGTTCATTTTAAATCCTACTCCTGTTGAACAGGTTATGAAGGTTGCCATAAATGGGGAAGTTATGCCTCAGAAATCAACTGATTTCTATCCAAAACTCATAACTGGTTTAACAATGTATGAAATGTAATAGTAGTAAAATTTTAAGTTAAAAGACAATTTTTGTCTTGCTAAAGCCCTTCTTAAATTAAAGTTTACTCTTAAGGAGGGCTTTTTTTATAGATCGTACTTTATGAGTTAAAACATTTAAAACCAATAACTTATAAATTTATTCTTTTGAAGTTAATTCATAAATTTACTGGAAGCAACTACTTTCTTGTTAAAACATTTTTGATATTTAGAACAAAATAAAAAATCTCCTCTTCTAATCGTTTTATCGTGGAACAAACGCTCCTGCATGTTCATTGTAATTCCCGAATATATCTGTAAGGGTACAGAGAGAAGGAGACCCTTCGGTCGCTTTTAGATATGCTTCTCAGGGTGACGGGGGTGTAGGAGATCCTTGCAAAGCAAAATACATATACGCTCCTCAGGAAGACGGAGAGGGTGCGTCATCCTCGAACTCAATTATTAAGGAATCCAGTATTTTTTCTTTTCATTAACGAGCTCTTAGAATTATCAAAGTCGAGAAAGCTTCTAACCTTTATTAAGATTCTCAAATTCTTCGATAAACTGTTTTATTCTTCTTATTGACTCATCTTTCCCAAGCAATTCTAAAGTATCAAATAATGGTGGTGAAACACTTTTGCCAGTAGAAGCACTTCTAATTATTTGAATTGCATCTCTGTTTTTTAGATTAAATTCATCTCTTAACCTATTGTATAAAGCTTCTAAACTTTCATAACTAAAGTCTTCTAAATTTTTAATATTTTCTAAGAATTTTTTAAGGAATTCCATAATCCCATTTATGCTAAGTAGTTTAAGAACTTCTGAATTTGCTTTTGGAACATCGTAATTAGTAAAAATTGCTACAGCTTCTCTTATATCTGATAAAATTTTTACTTGCTGAATACTCAAGGAAATTATTTTTTTAAGCTTTTCTTCTGTTATATCTAAATTCTCAATATATTTTTTAGATAGTTCAAATAAAGCGTCACAATCAAGTTTTTTAATATACTGACTATTTATCCAGGTTAATTTATTGATATCGAATTGTGATGGGGATTTTGATATTTTTGATAATTCAAAATTCTTTATCAAATCCTCTTTCGATATTATCTCATTTTGAGGATCGTGCGAATAACCGAGTAATGCAAGGTAGTTAAAAATAGCATCAGGTAAATAGCCTTTGTCTCTGTAATCTTCGATGGCAGTATCGCAATGTCTTTTGCTAAGTTTTGACTTGTCTGGTCCCAGAATTAGTGGAATATGTGCAAATTGAGGCACTTCAAAACCAAGCGCATTATAAATGGCGATCTGCTTTGGAGTGTTTGATACATGATCCTCGCCTCTAATAACGTGAGTTATATTCATTAGTGCATCGTCAATTGATACAGAAAAATTATATGTAGGAGTTCCATCAGATCGTGCAATTATTATATCATCGAGAAGTTCTCCCTTGAATATTATTTTACCCTTAATCAAATCGTCAAATGAAAAATCTCTTTGTGGCATTTTTAATCTAACAGTATATGGTTTACCTTTTTTTAAAAGGTTTTCAATTTCTTCAGGAGTTAAATTTCTACATTTTCCATTATATCTTGGAATTTCTCCTCTTCTCTCACAATCTTTTCTCATTTCCTCAAGCTCTTCTTGAGTGCAAAAACATCTGTAAGCCTCATTAGACTCTAAAAGTTTTTGAATAAACCCTTTGTATATATCAAGTCTTTCAGATTGAAAATAAGGACCTTCATCCCAATCAATTCCTAACCATCTTAATATACTTATTATTTCATCAATACTTTCTTTTGTTGACCTTAAGATGTCTGTATCCTCAATTCTAAGAACAAATGTACCATTATTTGCTTTTGCAAATAAGTAATTTACTATAGCTGTTCTTGCACTGCCAATATGGAGTGAACCAGTAGGAGATGGAGCAAATCTAACTCTTATTTTTTTAGTATCTTTATTATTATTTAAATTCATGCTATTATTTTAGCAAATGGGAACCGGTAAGAAAATAAGAAATTTAAGAGAAGAGAAAAAACTTTCTCTTCAAGAGTTGGCTAAAGTTGCTCAGATGTCCTGTTCATTCCTTTCTGAAATAGAGAATGAATTAAAAATCCCTTCTAATGTAATAATTGAAAAAATTGCAAAAGCTTTAGATGTAGACCCTAATATTTTTCCAATATATAAAGTACGTGCCAATGTTACATCGATTTCAAGAACAATAGATAATCTTGATGATAATTTAGTGGATGAATTATTGGATGTTATAAAGAAAGGTTCGAAGAATTTAGACAGTAAATAAGTGCTCGGAGAATTTTTATTCGTCTTTTTAATATACGTTTCTATAAGCATAATATCTTGAGGGAGTAAATCATGAATAAAGTAATCACTTTTAAAGATTTAGATCCACACTTTAAATATGAAATAATGAAAGAAAAGGGTGGAGAGAAAATCGTAAATTGTTTTGCTTGCAATACTTGCACTTTAAGTTGTCCAGTAAGAGCTGTCGATGATGAATACAATCCTCGTTCGATTATAAGGCTTTCTCTTCTTGGGGCTAAAGATGAAGTTTTATCGTCATCATTTATCTGGCTTTGCTCTTCATGCTATTTGTGTTATGAAAGATGCCCTCAGGACGTCAGGATAACTGATTTAATGGATGCAATTAAAAATATTGCAACACAAGCTGGTTTTGTTCCGGAAACTTTTAAAGGGCAAATCGACCTTTTAATGAAACATGGAAGATTATATGAAGTGGGAGATTTTGAAAACAAGAAAAGAGCAAAGCTCGGTTTACCCGAAATCAAGGAAGAAGCACATGAAGTCGAAAAAATAATTGAAATAACAGGTGCGTCAAAATTACTTGAAAAGAATGGTGTTAAAAATGAATAAGTATGGATTATTCTTAGGTTGTACTGTACCAGTTAGAGCAATGAATTATGAAGCGTCTTTTAGAAAAGTAGCAGAAAGTTTGAATATCAATCTTTTTGATATATCTGACTTTTCTTGCTGTGGATTCCCCACGAAATCTGTAAGTTTGATTACTGCTCTAACTCTTTCAGCAAGAAATCTTGCAATTGCAGAGAGGGAATCGCTAACTCATATATTAACTCTCTGCAATGCCTGCACTGAAATGTTAACTGAAACCAATCACATAATAAAAGAAAATTCTAAAATTTCCGATGATATAAGGAGAAACATTAATGAATTAGGGCTTACAGTAAGTGGAAATGTAAAAGTAAAACATATTGCAAGGTTTTTGAGTGAGGATATTGGAGCCGAAGCAGTCAAAGAAAAAGTTATAAATCCCTTAAATGGTCTTAAATTTGCGGTTTATCCTGGTTGCCATTATGCGAAACCATCAGAGATTTATGAGAATTTTGATGACCCTGAGCAACCGCATTCAATTAATGAATTAGTTTTAGCTACTGGTTCTGAAATTATTCCTTATGAAAGTTCCTGCTGTGGCGGAGGGATATTGGGAATTAAAGAAGAAGTTGCGTTAAGTATGTCAAACTCGACACTTGCAAGCATTAAAGAAAACTCTGCAGATGCAATGGTTCTCATATGTCCGTTTTGCAATGTTATGTATGAGCAAAATCAAAAAAAGATTGAAAAAACATTTAATACAGAATATAACTTGCCAGTTCTTTATCTTCCTCAAGTTTTAGGACTTGCATTTGGTATTCCTAAAGAAGAATTAGGTTTTCAGATTAATAGGATTAAAACTGATAGAGTGTTTGAAAAAATTAGCTTAAATTCATAAGATGAGGTTGATCTATGGAGACAATAAATAATAAAGCAGTTGGAAAAGTTCTTGTAGTAGGAGGGGGAGTTGCTGGTGTTCAGGCAAGCCTCGATCTTTCATATGGAGGATTTAAGGTTTATCTTTTAGAGTCAAAAGATGCAATTGGTGGAGTTATGCCTCAACTTGACAAAACATTTCCTACGAATGATTGTGCAATGTGTATTTTATCCCCTAAACTTGTAGAAGTAGGCTCTAACCCAAATATTGAGCTTCTCACAAGATCAAAAATCATTAAATTAGAAGGAACTGCCCCTCATTTTAAGGTTACTGTTTTAAAAGAACCTCGCTATGTTGATATGTCAGCCTGTAAAGGATGCGGCGATTGTGCCAATGCTTGTCCTGTAAATATCGTTAATGACTATGAGGAGTCTCTTACATATAGAAAAGCAATCTTTAGAAGATATGAACAAGCAGTTCCAAGTGCTTTTGGTATAACTAAATATGGAATGAGCCCATGCAGAACTGCCTGTCCCATTCATGTTAATGCTCAAGGTTACATAGCACTGATTTCTAAAGGTGAATATGAGAAAGCTTTATCTCTTATAAGAGAAGTTAATCCTTTTCCTGGAATAACGGGTAGAATTTGTACAAGACCATGCGAAGAAGCTTGTAGCAGAGCTAATGTTGAGGAGAGCGTTGCTATCGATTTTCTAAAAAGATATGTATCTGATAAAGAAAAAGTTACAGGAAATAAGTGGAACATAGAAAAGCCCTCATATAATGGTAAAGATGTAGCAATAATCGGTTCAGGTCCCGCTGGCTTACTCGCAGCTTATGATTTAAGTAGTAAAGGCTATGGAGTAACAGTTTTTGAAAGAATGCCTGAGATTGGAGGAATGCTTCGATATGGTATACCACCTTATAGGTTACCAAGAGAAGTTTTAGATGAAGACCTGAATATTTTAAATGAATTAGGTGTAAAATTTAATGTAAATACTACCGTCGACAATAAACTTTTTAATGACCTTAGAAATAAATTTAATGCCATTTTTATTGCAGTTGGTGCCTGTAAATCCCGAAAAATGGATATACCAGGAGAAGAACTTCCTAACGTAATAGGAGCTACAGATTTCTTAAAGAATGTAATAACCGGAGAAATAAAAGAATTTTCTGGTAGTGCTGCAGTTATTGGTGGCGGAAATGCAGCAATAGACGCTGCGAGAACGCTTTTAAGATTAGGAGCGGAGAATGTCGAGATCATATATAGAAGAACAAGATCAGAAATGCCGGCAAACGCTGAAGAAATTGAGGAAGCCATACAGGAAGGAATAGTTTTTAATTATCTTAGAACTCCAGTAGAAATTTCTAAAAATGGAGAATCTTTAATACTAAAAATTCAAGAGATGATGCTTGGTGAGCCTGACTCTTCTGGTAGAAGGAGACCTGTACCTGTAGTAGATTCTTTTGAAAATAAAGAATTTGATTTGGTAGTAATGGCAGTTAGTCAGGAACCTGAAATTGAACCTTTTATGGAATTATCAGCTGAGAAGGGGCTATTGAAAGTTGATCCTCTAACATTGGAAACAAGTGTAAAAGGTGTTTTTGCTGGAGGAGACGCGGTTACAGGACCCGCTACCTACATTGAGGCTTTGGCAGCTGGTAGAAAAGGAGCAGTCTCTATTGACAGATATTTAAAGGGAGAGGACTTAAGGATAAACAGAGAAAAAGAGGGACCTTATAAAGATGAATTAAGCGTAGAAACTAAAGGAATAGAGAAACATGATCGTGCAAAACCAGTACTTCTAATTAAAGAAAAACTAAAAGGTGATTTTAGTGAAGTTAATAAAGGATTAAAAGAAGAGGATGTATTAGAAGAAGCAAAAAGATGCTTGAATTGTGGTGGATGTTCAGAATGTATGGAATGCGTGAAAGCTTGTGAGCCTAAAGCAATTAACCATGATATGAAGGCAAGCGAAGAAACTTTAGATGTTGGCTCTATTATATTGGCTCCTGGATTTGATGAGGTAAACGTATCAAAATATACTCAGTATGGATGGGGAATTTTTAAGAATGTTGTTACAAGCATTCAGTTTGAGAGAATTCTTTCAGCATCAGGTCCCTATGGAGGCGTCATAAAAAGACCCGGAGATCTAAAGCACCCGATAAAAATTGCTTTCATTCAGTGTGTGGGCTCAAGAGATAAGATAAATGAACATTGCTCATCTGTGTGTTGTATGTACGCTACAAAAGAGGCTGTAATTGCAAAAGAACATTCTCATGATGTAGAACCGACAATCTTTTATATTGATATACGCTCCTTTGGTAAAGATTTTGATAAATACATCGATCGGGCAAAAAATGAATATGGAATTAGATATATAAAATCAAGAGTGGCAGGCGTTACCGAGATGAAAGACGGTTCTCTTAAGCTTAGATATGAAACAGATGATGGTACCCTTAATAATGAAATCTTCGATCTTGTTGTATTATCGGTGGGCCTTAATCCTCCGGACAGTATTAAAGAATTATCTAATATTCTTGATGTTGAATTGAATAAATCAGGCTTTATAGAGACTTTACCTTTTAATATTATTTCTTCAACTAAAAATGGCATAGTTGCTGCTGGGGCTTCAACTGGACCAAGGGATATTCCTGAATCGGTAACAGGCGGAAGTGCTGCTGCACAAATTGCCTCATCAATTATTGCTTCTGAGAGAGGAAAAGAGATAGTAAAGAAAGTCTTGCCTCCTGAGATTGATGTAACTGGAGAGAAGCCAAGAGTTGGCGTTTTTGTTTGCCACTGTGGTTTAAATATTGGAAGTGTTGTCGATGTTAAAAGTGTAGCTGAATATGCTAAAAATCTTCCGAATGTGGTTTATTCTGAAACTAATCTCTATACATGTAGTAGTGATACACAGGAAAGAATTAAAGAAAAAGTAAAAGAATATAATTTAAATAGAGTCGTTGTTGCTTCCTGTACTCCAAGAACTCATGAACCTCTTTTTCAGGATACAATTAGGGAAGCAGGATTAAATAGATTTCTTTTTGAAATGGCTAATATAAGGGATCAGGATAGTTGGGTACATGCAAATGATAAAGAAGGTGCCACTGAAAAGGCAAAAGACCTTGTGAAAGCTGCTGTTGCAAGAGTTGTTGACCGTTCTCCTCTGTCTGTTCAATTATTACCCATCACGAAAAGAGGGCTTGTAATAGGTGGCGGCATTGCTGGTATGAATGCAGCACTTTCTCTTGCAGAAGAAGGCTTTGAAACATATTTGATTGAAAAAGATTCTGAACTTGGTGGTAATGCAAAGTACATTCATTATATGTTAGATGGTTCTTCTGTTGATAATTATCTTTCTGAACTTAGAAATAAGGTATTAAATAACTCTCTTATAAATGTAAGACTTAATGCTAATATTGATTCAATCGAAGGGTACGTTGGCAACTATAAAACAATACTTGATTCTGGTGAAGCAATAGAACATGGTGTCGTTATTGTGTCAACTGGTGCAATTGAAAGTGAAGTAAAATCATTTAAGTATGGGGAATCAAAAAAGATAATAACTCAAAGAGAGCTTGAAGAAAAACTTTACAGAAAAGAAGTAACTAAACCTATGAATATAGCAATGATCCAGTGTGTGGAATCTCGAAACAACGAACATCCATACTGTTCAAGAATATGCTGTCAGGAAGCTATTAAAAATGCTATAAAAATTAAGGAGAATTCTCCTCAAAGTGAGGTTTATATACTTTATAGAGACATAAGAACTTACGGTTTGAATTAACTTTATTACAATAAAGCCCGTGAATTAGGCATTTTATTTATTAATTATGAT
>JBPOJC010000068.1:0-3696 GCA_052034135.1 Caldisericota bacterium
TATTCTGCATGGTGAACATTTATAGTAACACCTCTTGCTCTTTCTTCTGGAGCATTATCTATCTCATAGAATGACTTAGCTTGAGTTCTTCCAAGAGAAGATAAAACTTTTGTTATAGCAGCAGTTAGAGTTGTTTTTCCATGATCTATGTGGCCAATAGTTCCTACATTAACATGGGGTTTTGTTCTTTCAAATTTTTGCTTAGCCATTATTTCCTCCCTTTGTGGATAATAATTAATTTTAAATAACTATAACATCTAAATAATTTCAACATTTACAAGCCCACGACCAGAATCGAACTGGTGACCTTATCCTTACCAAGGATACGCTCTACCTACTGAGCTACATGGGCATAAGTTGCGGGGGGTGGATTCGAACCACCGACCTTCGGGTTATGGGCCCGACGAGCTACCGGACTGCTCCACCCCGCAATATTGATGAAGTATATATTAGTAATAGAGTAGCTCAAAAATTAATAAAGTCAATAGGCTTCAAACGAGCGGGAAACGGGACTCGAACCCGCGACATCTTGCTTGGAAGGCAAGAGCTCTACCAGCTGAGCTATTCCCGCATAAGTGGGCAGGGAAGGATTCGAACCTCCGTAGGCGTCTGCCAACAGATTTACAGTCTGCCCCCGTTAACCACTTGGGTACCTGCCCTTGCAACCAAAATAAATTTTCAATTCAAAAGCCGACGATCCGACTTGAACGGATGACCGGCTGATTACAAATCAGCTGCTCTACCAACTGAGCTACGTCGGCACAAGCTTTCATCTTATAAATTTTTGCTATATATTAATAGCAAATTCCTTAAAAGTGTCAACTATCAAAAATATTTTTAGTTATAAAAAAATTAACTTAACCTTTTTTTATCTTGGCTTGCCTCTTATTTAATTAAAATAAATTAGAAAGACTAATTTACCGCTTTTACAAAAATATTATCGCCTTCAATTTTTACTTCATATGTTTGAATTGGCTTCTTTGCTGGTCCTTTAAGATTAGCCCCCGTAGTTATATCAAATTCAGAGCCATGATGAGGGCAGATTAGAACATTTCCTTCAATTACTCCTTTAGCCATAGAAAGTTTGAGATGCGAACAACGAGAATCAATTGCATATATTTTGCCACTTATATTGGTCAGTAGAATTGAATTTTCGCCAACCTTGCTTTCTGTTAACTTTCCTTCTAAAACTTCTCCTACTCTTGCAACCTTAACAAATTCTCCCATTTTTTTCTCCTTAAAATAATCTCCTTAAAATAAAGTTGTTTGTTAAATAAAAACAGAAAAATTAATTTTAAGTTTATTTTTCTCCAATAATTAAGAATTTTTCTTCATTATCAATAAAAAGAATTGGCTTTAGGGAAAACTTATTAAAAATAGAGGTTAATTCTTTAGCAGCAGGAAGAAAGTCATTAGATACAGGACCATTTATTTGTTTATGAAAATTGTTTATATCTTTTCTGCTCTGAGAGTGAGCTATCGCAAGCTTCCCACCTTTTAACAAAAGAGAAGCAATTCTATTTATGCTTTCTTCTTTATCAGTGAAATGAGGAAAAGAGGAATAGCAGATTATGAAGTTGAATTTATCGTTTGCTTCGTAGTTCAAAATATCACTACAGATAAAATCAATATTAGGATAAAGTGCCTTCGGAAACTTTTTCTTTGCCATGAAAAGCATATTCTCCGATATATCAAGGCAAATTAGCTTTCCATTATTTCCTATTTTTGGAATAATAAAGGGAATAAGCACTCCTGTTCCTGAACCTACATCCAATACTTTTGCCCCCGGATAAAGATTAATAATTTCAATTATCTCTTTTATCTTCTCCTCATTGCATTCAGTTATTTTATCCCATTTATCGGCTAAATCATCAAAATACTCTTTTTTATTCAATTTCACTCCTTTATTAGCCTATTAAATAAGAATTTTACTAAAATTGGTATAATAACAAGTTGTATTGCAATTCCAGGAAGTCCAACAACAAATAGTGTATATAAAACTTTTGTTAAACTGAATGGTTTTCCTATTAAAACTCCAATAATAAGCCAATTCGAGAGTATAGATACTGCTCGACCAATTAACATTGAAGGAATCAAAGATTGGTAAATTCCATATTTAAATTTTCGATAAAATAAGGAAATGAAAAATGCATAAGTAATAAGTTCTGCCATCATTGTAAAGACTGTTGGGTAAGGAGGCATAGAAGTAAATAGAAAGCTTAGGAGTGGAGTTACTGCCCCAACAATACAAGCATAACCCCAAGGTAAAAGAAAGCCTCCTATAATAATAGGGATATGCATTGGAAGAAACATTGGTCCTCCTATGCCGAATGAGTGAAATGCAATTGGCAAAATTATACCAACAGCAACGAGTAAACCAGCAATTGCAAGATCTTTGGATTTAATGGTCATTTATTTATCTCCCTTCTAAATTATTCCAGTTCCTGACAATTTTGCGTGCTTTACACCTTTAAGTGTTAAAAGCTTTGTATATAATTCATTTATTCTAAACGCTTCTCCTCTTACTATTACAACTTCGAGACAATTTTTCTCGTCGAAATGGACATGTGCAGTTGATATAATCAGCTTGTGAAATTTATGCTCTATATCCGTTATCATATCACTTAATCCGCTAAATGTATGATCATAAATTATTGTAATAGTTCCAACTACTTCTTCATTGCCTTTGATCCACAATTCTTGAACAATTGAATCTCTTATAAGATCTCTAATAGCCTCTGAGCGGTTTGAATATTCTTTATTCTTGATTAATTTATCAAATTGTGAAAGCAGATCTTCCTCAATTGAAACTCCAAACCTTATAAGCTTGCTCATTTATTTCTCTCTTTCATAAATTTTTAAGTAGCGTAGCACTTAATATAAAATTCGTGCTACTTATTAAGTTTAAAATTTTTGATTTAAAATTCAAGAATTTTTTGGAAGCAAATTAAAATATACCAAATATAACTTTCGACCAGTATCTCCTTCTTTGTGTTATTCCAAGCAATTGCGGGAATATAGGGTTTTTTACCATGTCATCCCATGAAAATGGGAATCCAGAGAACTAAGAGTAGCTTCATATTTCTACATCTTGCAAAATGTGTAAAAATAAACCCTCCATAATATATAGAGGGGTAAAATTGCTAATTCAGTCACTCTTAAGTATGAGAAAATATTAAAACCAAAAAATTTGTCTGGATCCCCCCGATAAAGTATTTCGGGGATGACAATGAAAAATGAGGAGATTCTTCGCTTACGCTCAGAAAGACGGGGCGGGGACGTTGAGATTCCTTAAGGACTTGTGTGCGATAATACCGCATTTCAGAATGACGAAAAAGGAAGAAGGCATCATCTCAGTGACTGAAAGATCTCAAACCACTATCGTCACTCTGAGAAGCGTTCATTTTAGCGATGAAGGGTCTCCTCATTTTGCTTCTTACAATTGAATTTATTTTCCCTAAAATAATATATAGTGCATTAAATAAACAAAAGAAAGGATATAATTTTGAATGAATGTGAAAGAGATAATTTCTACTGATAAAGCACCAAAAGCAGTGGGTCCATATTCGCAAGCTGTTATAGCAGGGTGCTTTATATTTATTTCAGGGCAGGGTGCAATAGATCCATTAACAAATATTTATAATCCATCTTCAATTGAAGTTGAGACTGAATTAGTTTTGAATAACATAAAGGCTA
>JBPOJC010000058.1:0-14397 GCA_052034135.1 Caldisericota bacterium
TGGGCGGGTGGCTCAGTGGTAGAGCACTTCCCTCACACGGAAGGGGTCACAGGTTCGAACCCTGTTCCGCCCAGAGATTTTGCCGACGTAGCTCAGTTGGTAGAGCAGCTGATTCGTAATCAGCAGGTCATCAGTTCGACTCTGATCGTCGGCTTAAAATAACCCGTATAGGGGGTGGAGTAATGATAGAAGGTCAGTTCTTTGGTGAATACGAAGTTGTTGAAGAAATTGGAAGAGGTGGTATGTCAATTATTTATAAAGCAAAACATCCAAATCTTCCGAAGTATGTTGCCATAAAAGTTCTCTCAAAATATTATTCTGAGGATCCAGCATTCTTGGAAAGATTTAAAAAAGAGGCTAAAATTCTTTCATCTTTCCGACATCAGAACATTGTTTATATTATAGATTTTAAAAAAGAAGATAATCTCTTTTTCATAGTTATGGACTATATTGATGGTTACACTGTCAGAAAGTTAATAGAAAACTCTGGACCATTATCTCTAAAAATAGCTACTAATGTTGTTAAAAGCGTTCTAAATGCGTTATACTATGCTCATAGAAAAGGCGTAATCCATAGAGACTTAAAGACTTCTAATATCATGATTGATGAGAGCGGAAAAGTCCTTGTTACAGATTTTGGCTTGGCAAAAGAGATAAATATCGATGTTGTGCAAGAACCTTCTGCCCAAATTTCGGGCACAATTGAATATATGGCACCCGAGCAATTTGATCCCAAATTAGGCCCAGTTACAGAGAGAACTGATATATATTCTCTGGGTATTTCGTTTTATGAAATGGTGACAGGCAAGCTTCCTTTTTCTGGTGATTCTCTTGTAAATATAGCTTTTAAACATCTGTCATCTTTGCCAGAATCTCCCAGGACATTAGTTCCAACACTTTTACCAAAGGCTGAGAATATTATCCTTAAGATGCTTGAAAAAGATCCAGCAAAGAGATATCAATCTGCTGAGGAAGCCTTAACAGATATAAATGAGCTCGAAGATATTTTAAAATATTACAAAGAGCCTAAAGAAGAGGTTTCTGACTCTTATTTTGAAATTGTTGAAGGTTCCTCTTCTAAAAAGGAAGAAAGTAAGGTTGAACCTTCTGAAGTAAAAGAAGATCCTTTAATTGGCAAAGTTGTAGGAGGTAGATACCGAATCGATAAGCTTTTACTTAAAAGAGTATTTAGCAAACTTTATTTTGGTACAGACTTAAATTCAAATAATTATGTAACAATTCAGGTACCAAACGATTCAAGACCAACCTTTAAAACAAGAATTGAAAGCGAAGTAAAGGCATTAAAAGGAATAGATAACCCTTTATTTATAAAATTTCTTGATGTTATTTCAGAGGATGATTTATGTTTTGTTATAAGAGAATTTGCTGAGGGGGACTCTATAAGGAGTTTATTAAGAAAAAGAAAACCATCAATAGAAGATAGTGTTAAAATTATTATGGATGTATTGGAAGGTGTTCAATTTCTTCATGAAAAGGGTATAATCCATAGAGACATAAACTCAGATACGATTATTGTAACGCCAGATGGTAGAGCAAAAATTACTTTTTTAGGCTTAACAAGGGTTGAGGATGCATCTTCCGTATCAAGTGGAGAATTTTTAGGTGTTGTGCAATATACAGCGCCTGAACAAATTACAGAATCTCGCTCTGATGTACGGAGTGAGATTTATTCTATAGGTATTTTATTGTTTGAGCTTTTGACTGGCTCGCCACCGTTTGATTCTCCTCTTCCTGTTGAAGTAATGGATATGCAGCTTAAAAAGCTTCCAAGATTCCCAGAAAATTCACAAATGGATATTCCTTTAGGTTTGCAAAGAATTATACTTAAAGCTTTGGCAAAATCTCCTGAACAAAGATTTCAAACACCAAAAGAAATGATTAATGAACTTAATAATTTTTTGCTTTCTTACTTCGGAAAGAAAGAAGAAGTAGAAGAAAGCAAAGTTCAAGATGCCTCTTCAATTATTTTTGAAGACCTGAAGAAAACTTCAAAAGCAGGTGGAAAGAAAATTTCTTTTTCTTTGAAGAAAAAGGAGAAAAAACCTAAATTAGAAAAAGTCGATATTTCTAAAAGTATAGATGTAGGATTAAAAGAGAGACGAACAAAAATTTCACCTTCCAAGATAAAGCCAACAACTCCCAAGAAAGCAGCCGAGAAAAAAACTTTTAAATATTCGAAACCTATCTTTTATATAATTGTGTGTATAGTACTTATTGTTACTCTATATTTTGGCTTTATTAAAGACAATTTATTATTAAGTGAAAATGCAACTCAAGTAAATATTTCACCACCTTCTAAACGTATAGAATTAAGTAGCTTTATGCCTTATGAATTCATTTTACCAATAAACGGAAAAGCAAATATTACAAAAGTTGAAATTAAGGGTCTCCCAGAAGATGTAGTCGGAGAAGCAAGGTTATCCAATAATAATATAAATGTAGTGCTTTACTCTTTATCGGGACAGAGAGTATTACCATTCAATTTTAGCGTAATAGGTTATAATAAAGATAATAATGAATCTGTAAAATTAAACTTGTCCGGAGTGGTCTTAAATAAAAATGCAAAAGTGTTGAGTTTTGCGCTCTCTGATACCAATTTTGAGCTTATTTCAGAAAATGGAGTTGAATTTAAAAAGTTTAATACAAAACCCTTAATCTATAATTTTAATATCTATCTACCATTAAGAGATATTGTTACTGTTTTTGATGGTAAACTTGAATATAATTTTGAAGAGCAGGCTATAACTACCGAGTTTAAAGATAATGTATTTAAGTTCTATCTATTTAAACCTCAGTATTATATTAATGATAAACTTATTCTTGATGGTAGTCCCATAATTGAAATTGATGATAAAGCTTACGTTTCTTTGATATTTGTCAGTTATAATCTTAATTTATCTTTTAAATTTAATGTTGATAAAGAAGGTAAAAATAGAGTTACTATTACATATTTTTAACGAGAGGATTTAAGTTGATTGAAGGTTCTGGATTAATTTCAAAATTATCAGTTTTAATTGCTATTTCAGATACTGAAGAAGCAAAGAAAATAGAAGATGCAATAAAGAATGAAACTGATTTAATTATTGAAGATACAATAAATGATGGTTTTCTTCTATCAGAAAAAGTTAAGATTGCCGTTCCAGATATAATTATTCTCGATTATCATTTGAAAAATATTAATGTCTTAGAATTTGTTGAAGAGGCAGTTATCAGATATCCCGCAACTGCAACTATAATAATTGTGAATGAGGAAGACCTTGTTGACTTAAGGAAGCTCATTATTATAAGAAATGTTATCACTAGGCCTTTAAAATTTGATGAATTGCCAAGATTAATAAGAAACGCCTTTGTCTCCACAATTAAAAAGAGGAAGCTTTTATCGTCCTCATTTAAAGAAAAAAAGCCAGGTGTATTAATAACAGTTTCGTCTGCAAAGGGAGGTGTTGGTAAATCAGTTATTTCAGCAAACTTGAGCTTAATCTTAGGAAATTTAAAAGAACAGTATAAAACCATACTACTGGACCTTAATATTCCTTATGGTGACCAAAAAGCAATTCTCGGGATTAGCCCTGAAAAAAACCAATCTATAATCGATTTAATACGAATATCTGACGAGTTAACTCCTGCTCGAATTAACTCTGTTGCAGTAAGGAGTGAAGCTTATCCAAATTTTGACATAGTGCTTTCGCCAAATAAAGCTAATTCATATGAAGAGATTGATACTGCTTCATTAGTTCAAACCATAAAAGCTCTTAAATTAATGTATGATTTTATAATAATTGATGCAAATCCTGGAGTTGACCGCTTAAATCAGACAATTTTTAAGGAATCCGATAGAATTTTAGTTCTTTTTACTCCAGAAATCTCTTCAATTTATAGGCTTGTTAACTTTTTAAGAGACTTCCAAGGTTTACGTATAGCGAGACCGCCTGACTTAATATATAACAAAAGAAGCAAAAAAGCGGATAAAACTGTTGGAAATATTCTTGCTAAAGTTCTTCCTTATCCAATATATGCATCAATTACTGAAGATATTAAGAATTTCACCGATTCTCTTAATTATCTTTACCCTATTGTTACAAAAAAAGGTCCTGTAAGGAATGATATGTTGCGTCTTGCTCAGGCATTACTTGAGTGGTATAATCAATTATAATGGACCTATTAAATTCGGAAGAATTTTATAAAAGTATTAGAGCTTATGTTTTCAATTTTATCTCTCCTTCTGAAATTTTACGTGAAAAGGATGAGAATCCAGAAAAGCTTAAGGAAAAATTACGAAATCTCTCAATAAAGGCTATTCAAGAATCCAAGAAGATAATTCCAATAGTTCATCAGGAAGCAATTATCAATAGACTTATAAATGAAGTTTTTGGATTTGGTATAATACAACCACTTTTAGATGACGATGACATAACTGAAATTATGATAAATGGACCAAAAGAGGTTTATGTAGAGCGAAATGGTAAAATCGAACTAACTGATTTAAAGTTCGATAGTCATGATCAAATTCTACAGATTATTGATAGAATTGTTAGCCCTTTAGGAAGAAGAATTGATGAATCAAGCCCTGTTGTTGATGCGAGACTTCCTGATGGAAGTAGAATTAATGCAGTTATTCCACCAATATCTGTTAAAAGCCCCACTCTCACAATAAGAAAATTTAAGGAAACCATCCTCGACTATGAAAGCCTTATTAACCTCGGTACTTTATCAAAAGAAATGAGCACTTTCATAGATTCTCTTGTGAAAGCGCGAGTAAATATTTTAATCTCAGGTGGTACTGGCTCAGGTAAAACTACATTATTAAATGTTTGCTCTACCTCTATTCCTAAAGATGAAAGAATAATAACAATTGAAGATTCAATAGAACTTAAGCTTCATCAGCCACACGTTGTTTCTCTCGAGGCAAGGCCACCAAACATCGAAGGAAAGGGTGAGGTTACTATAAGAGACCTTGTGATAAATTCTCTCCGAATGCGACCTGACAGAATTATAGTTGGAGAAGTAAGAGGACCAGAAGCTTTTGATATGCTTCAAGCTATGAATACCGGGCATGATGGCTCATTGTCTACTATTCACGCTAACTCTCCAAAAGATGTTATTTCAAGACTTATTTCTATGGTATATATGGCTGGGGTGGATATGCCTGTAATAGTTTTACGAGAGATGATTTTTAGTGCCATTGAAGTTATTATTCAAACCACTCGATTCCGTGATGGATCGCGAAGGATTACTTCTATAAGTGAGCTTGCTTCTTTAGAAAATGGCGAGATAATAATGCACGACATTTATAAGTTTGAATTTGAAAATATTGACCAAAAAGGTAAAGTTACTGGTAAATATTTATATAATGGCATAGGCGAAAGAATAGAAAAAAAGATTTCAGGCTTTTTTAAGGAAGAAAGTAGAGAAGAAGAAACTGATAAAATAAAGATTGACTCTATCCTCAAGATTCTTGAAAATGAAGAAATTGATTCTTCTGAAAAATAACATCAATTAGTGAAAAATGCCTTTTATTTTGATAAGTAAAAAATTTATAATAAAAGAAGATAGAAAAGTTTAAGGGCTTAAAAAATGAGTAATAAGAAAAATAAAAAAATTGTTCCTTTAAAAATTTTTGACCCTTTCATCGTAAAGAAGGGTAAAGAAAAACCTTCTGTTACATCTAAGGTTAATTCAAGAATTTCCAATCTTATTGCAGAGCTTGATTTAAAAATAACACCAATTTTATTTGTGATAGCTATAATTCTTTTTGCAGTAATTGTCTTTTTGCTCTTTATGTTCATTTTTAACGATGTAGTTATGGCTATTTTAGGCCTAGTTGGTGGCATTATAGTTTTCAGGAGCTTTTTAACCCGCAAAAGAAAAGAAAAAGAAACACTTTTTACTAAACAGCTTCCAGATGCCCTAATAGCTGTGGCTAACTCTTTAAAGGCAGGGTTTTCACTTGATCAAGCATTTGAGTTTGCTTCTATTTCCATGCCTGAACCTACTAAGAGCGAGTTTTCGAGAATACACCTTAATTATAGAGTAGGCTACTCATTACAAGAAGCAATCGAGGCACTTCCAAAAAAGTATAATAATACTGAGGTAAAACTCTTTGTATCAAGTTTAATTTTGCAAAACCAGATTGGAGGAAATGTTATTCCATTCTTAAATGAGTTAAGTGAAGTTTTAAGAGAACGTCTTCAATTAAAAGAGCAGGTCGTCGTGGGTACTTCGCAACAGAGGCTTTCAGCAACAATCGTTACCATAATTCCTTATGCTATACTTATGCTTTTACAGCTTTCAGGCTATAACGCTTTAACATCTACTTTTCGAGGGGTTCTTCTCCTAATATTTGCTATATGTTTGCAGGGCGTTGGATTGGTCGTAATGAATAATTCAATGAAAATAGATATTTAAAAGATGAACTTAACTCCTTTTGACCAATTTATAATAATTGCAATTATTATTCTCTTAAGTATTTTAATTTTAGTTTCCACCTACAATAGAAGGCGGGAAAGAGCAAAAAAGAAAGCTGAATTAGTTTTTGGTGAACCATTAAAAAAACCTAAAAAGAAAAAATCTCCAAACATAATAATAGGCACTCTCTATAACCTTTCAAAAGCTTTTTTTAAATTATTTCCGACTTTAGAAAAAATTCTTCCGTTTCCAAAAGGTAAATCTTTAAAGGATATTGAATATCGCCTTGACCTAGCCGGTAGGCCATTTGACCTCGATGCAAAAAGTTTTATTAAGCTTAAATATTTTTCTGCTTTGATTTTCTTCTTTATTTTATCAATTGTTGCCTTGGGTAATAGCAGGTATGACTATTTTATATGGGCTTTAGTTTTTGGTGTCATAGGTTATTTTTACCCGGACATATATTTAAAAAGCCTTCTTGATAACAGAAAAAAGCAAATTAGCAGGGAACTACCCGATGCAATGGACTTTATTTCGTTGAGTCTCGCAGCAGGAATGAACTTTCAATATGCCGTTGATGAATATGTAAAAAGAAATGATACTCTGCTCGCAGATGAATTTTCAATTTTCTCAAATAATGTAAGGGTTGGAATGTCAAGAGTTGAAGCCTTTCAACATATGCTTGAGAGGAATGAATCAGCTGAACTTAGAAGTTTTCTTAGTTCTGTTATACAGGCAGAAAGACTTGGAACACCATTAAGGCCAGTGATTACTTCTCAGGCTGAGGAGCTTAGAATCAAGAGAAGGCAAGTAATTGAAAAATCTATCGCTTCAGCTCCTGTTAAAATGCTTTTTCCTCTAATTCTTTTTATTTTACCAGCAATGATGGTCATAATATTGGGGTCAGTTTTACTTCCTTCGGCTGAATCAGGGAAGAGTGTCGCCATGACAACTAAAAATTATCTTTATTATAGAGTAACTCCTGGTGTTAAAGTTAGTATTAATGGTAAAGATTTTCCAATTCTTAATATAAGAAAATCTTCAACTGGTAATAGTGATTATATTATTGAGGTAGAACCCCCTATAATGATTAGTGCATCTGAAGAAAGATATCTTAGAAATTTCTTTGATAAAAATAAGAATGTCAATAATGCTTACTTTGTGAGGATTGAGCTTCCTGAGAATAATTTGGTTTATCTTAATATGGAAATAACCGCTAAAAACGGAGTAAAAAACAAAAAGCTATTAGTGTATAAATATGTAAAACTTGAAATGGCTGATTTTACAGATTCAACTATTTCGAGCAAAAATAAAAAAATAAGTTTCAGTGGAAATGTATCAGTTGGTTGTAGGGTGAATTTATCACTTAATGGTAACCCCCTCCCGCTAAAAAGCTTTGATGAAAATAGTGGCTACTTTTTATCTAAAGTGGGAACACTTAAAGGTGGAACGAATAAATTAATTATTAATATTATTGATGAAACTGGGTTAAGTTGTTCTGTAACCAAGTATATTAAATATGAAGGAGTCGAAGTAAGAGCTGATTTTAAAGAAAAGAAAGAAACATTTGAGTCGTTCGCTACATTGGTAGGTAAAGCCACAAAAGGTAGCATTGTGGTTATAAAAAAGGAAATAACTGAAAAAGGTAAAGTAGTTTACAAAGATGTAATAAAAATCAATATAGGGGCAGAGGACGAAAATTTTGAAGTAAAATTGCCCATTGAGCCCGGAACAAATAAGTTTCTCATATATGCCGTAAAAGGTGACTTGGAAAGCCCTTACATAAGACGTGAAATTGTAAGAAAACTCATTGAGTAAGATTTTTACGTCATTCCGAAGTGCGGTATTATTGCACAAGTCCTTAAGAATCTCAGTATTTTAATCATTTTAGCGTAAAACAGACATTCCTGTCTGTTATTTCTTCTCCTTTTTATTCATGTTTGTGTTTGACGAACTTTAGATGAGAAGACCCTTCGTCGCTGGAATGACGCCCCCTCTACTTTTTTGTCTTTCTGAGCGAAGCGAAGAATCTCCTCATTTACGTATTTTGTGTTTTTGTCATTCCCGAACTCAATTATCGGGGATCCATGCCAATTTTTGTTTTAATAGGTATTATAAAAGAATGAGTTCCTTACGAAGCAAAATAAAGATACGCGCCCTCAGGATGACGGAGTGGTATGTCATCCCCAAATGTCTACAAACTGTCATTCCCGAACGTCTACAAACTGTCATTCCCGAACGTCTACAAACTGTCATCCCCGAATGTATTTATCGGGGATCCAGACCATTTACATTTATATTCTTTTGTATTTTAGAGTAGCAAAATTGTCATTTTTACCCCACTTATATATATAGAGGGTTTGTTTTACATATTCTGCAGCAGGTAGAAACATGGAACTACCATTAGTATTCTGGATTCCCATTTTCATTAGATGATATAGTAAAACCCTGGATTCCCGCTTTCGCGGGAATGACAATAAAAACGCAGGAATGACAATAAAAACACAGGAATGACACGCAAGGAGTTCCTTCGGTCGCTTAAGAAGATGCTTCCTCTACTTTTTTGTCATT
Organism: Caldisericota bacterium; assembly: GCA_052034135.1. Lineage (GTDB taxonomy): Bacteria > Caldisericota > Caldisericia > UBA6126 > JAGPKI01 > JAGPKI01. The sequence continues at coordinate 8,998 of JBPOJC010000058.1, forward strand.
CTGAGCGAAGCGAAGAATCTCCTCATTTAATCTTTTCATCGTTGTAGAACAGACATTCCTTTCTGTTATTTCTTCTCCTTTTTATTCACATTTAGGTTTGACGCATAAGGAAATAAAAAAGGAGACCCTTCGTCGCTGGGAAGATGCTCCTCAGGGTGACACACTCCTACCGTCATTCCGAAGTGTGGTATTATTGCACAAGTCCTTAAGAATCTCAGTATCTGTCACTCCCGAACGTCTACAAACTGTCATTCCCGAAATCTTTTATCGGGAATCCAGACCAATTGTATTCTTTTGTATTTTAGAGTGACAGAATTGTTATTTTTACCCCACTTATATATGGAGGGTTTGTTTTACATATTTTGCAGTAGGTAGAAATATGGCTCTATTCTTAGTATTCTGGGTTTCCATTTTCATTAGATGATATAGTAAAACCCTGGATTCCCGCTTCCGCGGGAATGACACAAAAGAGGAGTTCCTTCGGTTGCTTAGGAAGACGCTCCCTCAGGAAGACAGTGGGGGGAAAGGTCATTCTGAGCGATAGTGAAGAATCTCCTCATTTAATCTTTTCATCATTGTAAAATAGACATTCCTGTCTGTTTTCTTATTCTCATATTTACATGGAAGTAAAAAAAGGAGACCCTTCGTCGCTGGAAAGATGCTCCTCAGGGTGACGGGGGTGGCGATGTCATTTCAAGCCACCGAACTGTCATCCCCGAACTCAACCAAAATGTCATCCTCTAATTCAACAAAGATGTCATCCCCGAAATCTTTTATCGGGGATCCAGACCAATTTTTCTAAACATAATTCTAAACTATCTGGATTCCCGCAATCGCTCTGAATGACAAGAAAAATCAAGGGAATGACAAGAAAAAATGCACAGAAAAACAAAAACACTCAGAACGACAGCATTTTAACAATTTTCGTATTTAAATATTTCTTAGCAAAAAGCCTAATTTTAATAGAAAAGTGATGCTATTTTTATTAGTTCAGGTTCAACTAATTTTCTCTCTTTTATTTCAGATAGGTCAACACTTCCTATTTTGCCATTTTTATATGAAACCATTTTGCCAGTTTTCCCATCATGGATCAGTTCTACTGCCTTAACGCCCATTAATGTGGCAAGAATTCTATCAAAAGCAGTTGGACTTCCTCCTCTCTGCAAATGTCCCAAGGAAAGCTTTCTTACTTCGTGTCTACAACATTCTGATAATTCATAATGAAGAACATCTGTCAAATCATTTAAATTATATTTTTTAATTAAATCGGGAGGTGGTTTTATTTCTTCTGAGATAACAATTATAGAGAAGTCCTTTCCGCTTGATTGTCTATTATCTATATGATTAAGTATTTCTGGTACTGTATAAGATTTTTCAGGGACAAGGATTAAATCTGCTCCCCCAGACAATCCACCTAATATTCCTATCCATCCTGTTCCTCCACCCATTACCTCTACAAGAAATACTCTGTGATGAGCAGAAGCAGTTGCATGCAATCTATCAAGTGAACTTGCGACAAATTCAATTGCTGAATCAAAGCCAATTGTCCGATCCGTGTGTGGAATATCGTTATCGATTGTTGCAGGTATCCCTATTATTGGAATGTCGTTTTTGTATAAAGTTTCCGCTATCTTCATATAGGAAAATCCACCAATTATTACAAGAGAAGTAAGCGATAGTTTACAAAAATTATCCTTAGCAGTTTTTATGTTTTTTTCATCCAAAAAAGGATTACCGATGGATGTTCCAAGAATTGTTCCGCCTACCTGAAGAATACCAGATACTGTAGACTTATCCATAACAAAAGCATTATTATTAAGAAGTCCATTAAATCCAGAATTTATCCCTATTACTTCATAGTTGTTGTCGAAAGCTTTTCTTGCAACAGCTCTTATAGCAGCATTTTGACCAGGAGAGTCTGCACCGCAAGTTAATATACCTACTCTTCTCATATTTTAAATCTCCTTTAAAATTTTTTAAGCTTCCTTATATTATAATTTAAGGTTATATTTAAAAGAATAGTGGCATAAAAGTCAGAGAAACAATGGAGAGCAATTTTATCAAAATATTTAATGATGGTCCTGCTGCATCCTTTAGTGGATCTCCAACTGTATCGCCAGTAATAGCCGCAATATGAGCAACGGAGCCTTTACCGCCATATTTCCCGGTCTCTATTAACTTTTTTGCGTTATCCCAAGCTCCACCTGAATTTGCCATAAATATTGCAAGTAAAACTCCACTAACCAAAGCTCCTGCCAATAACCCTGCCACACCAGAAATTCCTAAAATTACATATACGATAAAAGGTGATACAATCCCTATTAATGATGGAAGAATCATACCTTTCAAAGCCCCGGCTGTTGAAATGTCAATACATTTTTCATAATCTGGCAAAGTTAGCCCTTTAAGGATCCCTACTTTTTCTCTAAATTGCCTTCTAACTTCATTAACCATTAAATCTGCAGTATTTGAAGTTGAATTTATAATTAATGCACTAAATAGAAATGGTAGCATTCCACCAATCATTAAACCAACAATTATATTTGGATTTAAGAGCGACAAATTATTAACATTTGAGATACTTGTGAAAGTGTTAAAAAGAGTAAGAGCAGTTAAAGCAGCTGAACCTATTGAAAAACCCTTTCCAATGGCTGCTGTAGTATTTCCTATTGAATCAAGAAGATCAGTTCTTTCTCTAACGTATGATGGCTGTGAACTCATTTGTGCTATTCCCCCTGCATTATCAGCAATTGGGCCATAAGCATCAACTGAAACGGTTGCAGAAAGCGTTAAAAGCATTCCTACTCCTGCTATACCTATTCCAAAGATTCCAGAGAGAGAGTAAGAGAGCAAAGTTGCAATACCAATGAGTACTATTGTTAAAAAAGTGCTTTCCATACCGACGCTTAAGCCTTTTAGAATATTAGGTGCAGTACCAGCGATAGATTTTTTTGCAATGTCATCTACTGGGGATTTAGAAGTGTAATAATCTGTTATTATACCTATTAAAATACCGCATAAAATTCCTGATACAGCTGAAAAAAAGATATTATCTCCAGCATAAGTTATCCTACTAATGATTAGAAGAATTACAATTGTTAAGACGGAAGAATAAGGTCCTATATTTTTAATAAATTTCCCTGGATCAAATTTAGAACGGAGTGCAAAATATCTTCCTAATAAAATTACTATTATGGAGGAAATTAATCCTCCACTTATAGCGTAAAATATGAAATCGATGTAAAGAGAACTATTGTTGGAGATTAGCGCTAAGGCAATACTACCATAAATTGCGCCAATGTATGATTCATAAAGGTCTGCCCCCATGCCAGCAACATCTCCAACATTATCTCCAACATTATCAGCAATAACTGCAGGATTTCTTGGATCATCTTCTGGTATTCTTGCCTCTGTTTTACCAACTATGTCAGCTCCTATGTCTGCCCCCTTTGTGAAAATACCTCCACCCACTCGAGCAAAAAGTGCAACACATGATGCTCCAAGAGAATAGGCAACAATTATATTTTGAGGTGCAAAGGGTAAAAACTTTTTACTTAAAATATATACGATGCACATCCCTAAAATTCCAAACGAGCTTGTTATAACTCCCATAACTGCTCCACCTGTAAGGGAAGTATATACGGCACAATTTATAGATTTTTTTGCAGCATAGGTTGTTTTCTGGTTTGCAATTGTTGCTATATACATACCAATAAATCCACTCAATGCTGATAATATAGAGCCTATAATAAAAGATATTGAAAACTTCCACGAAAATAAGAATAGGAGCAGCAAAGCGACAATTACAATAAATGGAGCTAATACAGAGTACTCTCTCTTTAAGTAAGCAAAGGCACCTTTTCGAATAAATGCCCCTATTTTTTTTATTTCATCTTCGGTTGAAAACTTTATAACTTCGTGAGAAAAATAAGCTGAAACAGCTAATCCTATTAAACTCGATATTATTCCAAAAATTAAACCATTCAATTAAATACCTCTTAGGTGATAGTATTTTTTGACAAATTTATATCTCTATAATTTAATTTTTTTGAATGTAAAATTCAAGTCTAATGTAAAATCTTGGGGATAGAACCTTTTTAAGGTATTTCGTGATTTTGTGAATGCTTTTATACATAGAAAAAAGAGGAGACCCTTCGTCGCTTTCAGATACGCTCCTCAGGGTGACAAGGGGGGGGGATGGTCATTCCGTGCCACCAAACTGTCATTCCCGAAATCTTTTATCGGGAATCCAGTTTTTTATTTTTTACTTAAAAGAGTGTAGGTTCCTTGGGTTAACTTAATGCGCTTCCTCGAGAAGACCAAAGCCAGAAATGACTTGAGACAAACTATAATAACAAAGCAACATTGCTACCATATGTCGGGAGAAATATAAAGCTTTGGGTAAACAAGCATAGACTTGACAACAACAGGACCAATAAATGGCAAGCTTAAACCGCTATAAGTAGCAGATATTGTGATGGATTTATATGTAACATTGATAATTTCTTCGTTCCAGTCCAAGGTAAATTTCTCTGGATCATTTACTTCTAATCTTAAAGGACCTTTTGCTGCAAAAGTTTGAATAATTGAATTAACTTTACTACTCGTAACTTCAGGGGCTTCGCTTTCAGAAACAGAAACCACCCTTGCAACCTCTCTAACCATATTGTTAAGGGTAAGTTTATAATATGTTGACAGGGAGAGCTCTAAAGCAAAAAATGTAATGAGTAACATAATGGGAAGAAGTAAAGCAAATTCAACTATAGATTGACCATTTTCGTTTCTGCAAAATTTGGATATCTTCTTTAATTTAAACATTTTTTAACTTGAATTTTTTAGCAATTTTTTACACTTTTAATATTATACTCAATTTAAAATAATTGCTCTCTTTTTTAAAATAAAAATTTTTTAAGTTTAGAGTGGTCAGGAATGTCTGTTCTTTTCCTTTTTATTCACATTTAGGTTTGACGCATAAGGAAACAAAAGATGAGACCCTTCGTCGCTTTCAGATACGCTCCTCAGGGTGACGGGGGGGGGGGGGGGGGGGGGGGGGGGCTGAGTGCCGCAACTGTAAAAAAATTGATTGACGCATGTAATTTGACGGGAAAAAAAAAATATTTAATAAATTTTTTTATTCTTTAGTTCTGACTTTTTTTTCAAAAACCCCAATTATGATTTGAGCAAGGAATAATTCCAATAGTCCTGGTTATAAAAATAAAAAAAAAATGAAACGAAACTTTTTTCTTCTGCTTCTTTTACTATGCATTCAGTTTACACAAGCCGATTTGCTCACCGACATCACCGACGGAAAATTCAAGCCAAAATCACTGTCAGCTATCCAGTCTATGAACGACGGTGAACATTATACCGTGATGCAGGATGACGATATGATCATCAAAT
>JBPOJC010000080.1:0-2833 GCA_052034135.1 Caldisericota bacterium
GGTATACCCTCAATATGGTCATAATGACCATGGGTTAAGAGAATAGCTTGAATCTTCAAAGATTTACTATTAATAAAGTCTAAAATTGGTTTTCCTGAAGCTGGATCGATAATAACACCTCTATTAAAGTCATCATACAAAATATAGGAATTTGTGCTAATTCTACCACAAACTATAGTTTCTAATTTCACTTTTTACTCCTCGTATCATAAATTATTGTCACAGGCCCATCAATTTTAAGGTCAACAATCATATGCTCTCCAAATGCTCCTTCTTTAACTATTCGAGAGTACTCTTCTCTAAGAACATTTAAAAGCTTACAGAAAAGCTCTTTTGCTTTAGATGGTTCCATAGCATCATTAAAATCAGGCCTTAGCATTCCTTTCAGGTTTCCGATGAGGGTAAATTGTGGAATTAGAAGTATTTCTCCACTATCTGGAAGTTTAAACATCATCTTCCCCGCTTCATCTTCAAAAATCCTTATATTACTTATCTTTCTTGCTAATTCTAAAACATCTTTTTCGGTATCACCTTTTTCGATCCCTACAAACACTGCTAAACCCATATTTATCGCCGAGATAACTTCACTGTTAACCGTAATTTTACCAGACAAAACCCTCTGAATAACAATTCGCATAAGTTTAGACCCTTCTTACCTTTTGCACACATGATAATCTTGAAAGTTTTTCCATTAATTTAGACAGCTCAATTATATTTTTTACTTCAACCTTAGCACTAATTTTAGCTACGTCATTTCGCAAAACCTTTGCGTTAAGGTCAATCACATTTATTCCTTCATCTGAGATTGCTTTTGATACCTCTGCTAATACTCCAGGTTGATCTTTTGCTCTAATAAATAATCCAGTAATAAATGATGTATCATTAATATCGCACCAATGGGCTGGTATAATTCTATCTTTTTCTAATGATTTAGCATTAGGGCAGTTTTTTCTGTGTATTGTGATACCTTTTCCTCTTGATATATAACCAATTATTTCATCATAAGGAACAGGGCTACAGCATTTAGGGAAAGTAAGTGGAAGGTTTTCACCACCTTCCACCATAACCACGACTTTTTCTTTCTCAGAGCACTTTGCAGGCTTTTTCTGTACTTTTGAAGTTGTTTCCTTTTTGAGAGCTTCTTCTTTTTTAGTTTCTTCTTCACTCGCTTCAAGCTTCTTAAACCAGGCTTTAATTTTTGCTCTTGTAGAGGCAGAACGAGCGATATTCAGCCAATCACTTCCTGGACCATGAGGAACTTTTGAAGTTAATATCTGAACTCTATCGCCAGTTTGAAGTTTGTAATCAAGTGGCGCAATCCTCCCGTTAACTTTTGCACCTATGCAAGAATTTCCAATGTCTGTGTGAATTCTATAAGCAAAATCTATTGGTGTTGCCCCGACTGGAAGATCTAAAACTTTCCCTTTTGGTGTAAAAACAAATATTTCATCTCTAAAAAGGTCAAATTTTACAGATTGAACAAAATCAGCTGCGCTACTTGTCTCTTCATGCCAATCTATAAGTTGTCTAAGCCATTTAACCTTCTCATCAAAATCCTTATCTCCTGCAGCTCCCTCTTTATATCTCCAGTGAGCGGCTATACCGACTTCATCATTTACATGCATCTCAAATGTTCTTATCTGAATCTCGACAGGCTCTTCACCGGGACCAAAGATTGTTGTATGAAGAGAACGATAACCATTTGGCTTGGGAGAAGAAATATAATCTTTAATTCTACCTGGAACAGGTCTCCAGATATTATGAATTATCCCCAAAACTGTATAGCAGTCACTTACATTATGGACAAGCACTCTAATTGCAAAAAGGTCATAAACTTCATTTAACTGTATACGATTGCGTTCCATCTTTTTGTAGGTTGAGTACAAATTTTTTGGTCTACCCTCAATCTTACACCTAATAGAATTCTTAGATAACTCACTATAAAGTATATCAATTACTTTGTTTATGTATTCTTCTCTATCTTTTCTTCTTTTGGCAACAAGCTTTGCAAGCCTTTTATACTCCTCGGGATGAATATATCTAAATGAAAGATCTTCTAATTCCCACTTAAAAGCATACATCCCAAGTCTATGAACTATTGGAACATAAATATCCATCGTTTCCTGGGCAATTTTTAATTGCCGTTCAGGACTCAAATAATTTAATGTTCTCATATTATGAACTCTATCAGCTATTTTAATTAAGACCACTCTTACGTCAGACGCCATTGCAAGAAGCAATTTTCTTAAGTTTTCCGCTTGACCTTCTTCTTCTGAGCTAAAGTTTATGCTTTTTAAACCTGTAAGAAGTTTAACCAATTCAGAAATGTCTTCTCCAAATTTTTCTTTAATCTCTTCCAACCCAATACCTGTATCCTCAACGACATCATGCAAAAGAGCAGTTATTATAATATCCGCTGAGGCATGATGTTCTGCAAGGATTTTTGCTACATTTAAAGGATGTAAAATGAAAGGCTCGCCCGATGATCTATATTGATCTTTATGGGCTTCTCTTGCAAAAACAAAAGCACAATCTATCTTAGACATAACTTCACTGGAAAGATAGCCCCTGAGTAGTGGCTTCAATTCTTTTTCATAAAATGAATCTACTTTATCACTCATAATTTTCTATTTATTATAATTTTTTCCCTATAAAATAGTATAATGAGAAATAAAGTTTTAAGCTTATAATTTTATGAAATGCTTTTAAATTATAGATTAGTAAAAAGAAATATTGTTCTAATATTGATAATTATTGTTTTTCTAACTATATTCTTATTTCCTTATCAGCTAGTCCTTGCTCCAGACACAATTTGTAAAACAGGTCCTACTAT
>JBPOJC010000070.1:0-11354 GCA_052034135.1 Caldisericota bacterium
AAAATTATCCAGAATGCTCATTTAAATTTAGAAGTTCAAGATCCAGCGGGGGCAAATAATGCTATAAATGATGAAGTTGCAAGACTTGGTGGTTATATCTCTAATTCAAGTAAAACAGAGACTAAAAGAGGATTAAAAATTTATATAGAAATACGATTGCCTTCTCAAAAACTTAATGATTTCATAAAATATTTTGATAATATCGGTAAAGTTAAAGATTTGACAATTAGCACAGAAGAAATTACCTCCGATTATTATGATGTAAAAGCAAGGCTTGAAAATGCATTAAACCAAAGGCAAAAGCTTTTTGAAATAATGGAGCAAGCTAAAACAATCGATGAAATTCTTAAAGTCCAAAAAGAAATCGATACAGTGCAGGAAAGAATCGAAAAGCTTCAAGGTCAAATTAAACTCTGGGATAATTTAGTAGATTTTTCAACAGTTAGAGTTGATATAATTCAAGATCCTAAAGCTTTTAAATCTCAAAATGAACCTAAATTAAATCCATTTTCGTTTACGCAATGGTGGAGCTATATTAAGAATGGGTTTATTGGTGTGCTTAATTTTATGATTGTCTTTTTCCAGTGGGTTGTAATAATACTCGTAGACGCAGCAATACCATTAGCGATTGTGATTATTATTTTTCTCATAATTATGAGAATTAAAAATAGAAGAAAATCCAAAGAAGGAGGAATTAAAAAGTGAAAAAACTTTTTACCTGTTTTTTAGTTTTATCTCTTTTTATTTCTTTTACATTTGTAAATTCTGCAACTGCTGAAGATGATGTTTTTGCAAAGCTTTTATCAGATTATGGTTATGATAAAACTGATATAAAATATGATCCAGAAGTTTTAGAGTCAATGGTTCAAACTGATGCTAAAATGTCATTACCATGGTTTAAAAGGTGGTGGAACAACCCTTTAAAAGTTCCTATGTTTGTTAAACAAAGCACTAATGCTGTTTCTGGTAGCTGGAATCGTTATGATGGATTGTTTCAAGAGTTTTTAACAGGTATTTCAAAAACAGGAAATATGGTTATGTGGCAACCAGAATCAAAGCTTGAGCCCTATCCAATCGATAAAGAAGAGCCTTTATTAGATGGTGTAAAACATATATATGCAAGTTTAGGCTATGATTTTTCAGAATATAGAGCAGAAGAAGTTAGAAACTTAATCAAAGATGTTCCAAATGAAATTCAAATACCTCTTTCAGATTTTCTTTATTCGGCTGCAAATGCATATAAGTATAGAGATAGAGCCTTGAGAAATTGGCCAAAAGATAAATGGGATGAAGCTTTCAAGGTAGCTTTAGCTCTTACAACTGATGTTGGGGAAATTAAAGATGCAGATGCATTAATCTGGGATTTGAGTGAGAAGTTTGATTATAAAGATTTGTACTATGGAACAATTCCATTAATCTATTCTATATTTAAAATTGAAAATATAATATTTGGCAAAGATAAGGTTTCTACTGCTGGTTATAATTTTGAAATTCCAACTCCAATCGGTAAATTGGCTTTCTATGGGGATTTGAGTAAAAATGAGTATGTGGGTGATGACTATCTACTGATTGTTGATTGCGATGGAAATGACAAATATCTTGGAGCTACTGCTGCAACTTATTCTTTAGATCATCCCATCTCTGTTGTTTTGGATTTCTCGGGGGATGATACATACTTAGCAACTAAAAGGGATAAAGCTGCCCAAGGAGTGGGTGTCTTTGGTATAGGGATTTTACTTGATTATTCAGGAAATGATAATTATGAGGCATGGGATAATGCCCAAGCTGCTGCTACCTGGGGTGTAGGATTACTCTGGGATAAGGGCGGAAATGATAGTTTTAAAGCTCGTATTTTCAGCCAGGGAGCTGCACAGTTTGGAGTTGCAAATCTTGTAAACATTGGTGGGGACGATACATACTATGCTTACTATGAGTCCCAAGCTTTTGGCTTTACTGGTGGATATGGTTTGCTCCTTGATACTGAAGGAGATGATAATTACATAGCGGAACCTTACGACATTCTTTTCCCTGGTGTTTTGGGGCATAACGACAATGTAAATTATTCATTATGCCAGGGATGTGGTTTTGGTAGAAGAGCAGATTTATATGATGGACATTCAATGGGCGGTGGAATCGGGATTCTCGTAGATCTAAAAGGCAATGATAAATACACTGCAGGGATTTATGCTCAAGCGTGTGGTTATTGGTATGCAGTAGGCATTCTTTACGATAAAGAAGGAAACGATTATTACGATGCATATTTCTTTGTTCAAAGTGGAACAGCCCATATGGGTATAACGGAGTTACTGGATGACAATGGAGACGATGTGTATAAAGCAAGACAAGCTATATCGGTTGGTGGTGCTCACGATATATCAATTTCATGGCACATTGATAAGAATGGAAATGATAAGTATGAGTGCTGGTATGAAACTGAAGTTAAGGATGAAAAAACTGGAGAAATAAGAAAAGAAAAAACTTCTGGAGGAATATTAATCGGTTCAAGTACTGCAAATGGTATGGGTTTTGCAGTTAATATTGGTGGAGATGATATATACGATGTACTTGATAAAGATAATATGGGAAAGGATGCAATTGGTTATGCGAATCATGTAGTAGACCCCAAAGCGAATACATGGCGGAATTTTATTCCTGATGTTGGGATATTTATGGATATTGGTGGAAACGATACCTACTCAAGAGATATATGCGGGAACAATATAAGCTGGCAACAAAAGTCAAAGAGTTACCATCACGATCTGAGTATAGGGCTCGGAATAGATATAGAAAGTGGCACAGTCCCAGAAATAGATTGGTAGCAAAAAGAAGACTCTTTTTTAAATTAGAGATAATCCCTTGTGTTTTTCTAATATAGTATTGGCTAAACTTTCAAGAGCTTTAAAATCTTCTTCTTTTGGATACCCCTTTGCTAATACAGGGTTTAAAACCTCTACCTTAAGAGATGATAACATACCTGTTACCTGTTCAAGCATTCTTCCGCCCCATGAGTAAGAGCCAATAATAGAAGCAAACTTTGTTTTGGGTCTCAGTGCATTTACAAGAGCAGTAGCAAATAAGGCATATGGATGTGCTCCTCCTAATATTGTAGGAGTACCAAGAATAATTGTTGCTGCATCGACAAGAGAAATAGCAATCTTACCTATATCAGAATTTGGTAATGAGAATTGTTTTACAGTTATATTTCTTCCAGTTAAAGCATCAACAAGATATTCAACCATTTTTTCTGTACTTTTGTGCATTGAAACATAAACTATAACGACTTCATTCTTAACATTATCTGATGTCCAGTCTTTGTAAGCATTCATAATAAGTTCTGGCTTGGGGTATATTGGTCCATGACTTGGTGCAATCAAATCTATCTCATATTTGTCAAGTTTAGAAAAATTATTTCTTATTACAGTTCTAAAGGGCATCATAATCTCAGCATAATATCTTTTTGCAGATTCGAGGACTAACTCTTCATTTTGTACGTATAAATTATTCGAGGCAAGATGTGATCCAAAGAAATCACATGGAAATAATATTTTATCCTCTTTTAAATATGTGAGGATTGTTTCTGGCCAATGAACCCAGGGATAAGTAATAAATTCGAGTGTTCTGTCTCCGAGCGAAAGCACGCTACCATCTTCTACTTCAAAAAATTTGTCTGAAGGAACGAGAAGCAGGTTAGAAAGAATTTCTTTACATTTTGAAGAACATACAACCTTTGCATTTGGGAAAGCATCCAAAACAAATGGTATTGAACCTGAATGGTCCTGTTCTGCATGATTAGCTATAACATAATCAATATGGTCTATATTTAGAGATCTAAGATTATTGAAAAGCACTTCTTTTTTTGTTGGATCAACAGTATCAACAAGAACTATTTTTTCACTTCCTTTGATTAAATATGAATTGTAGCTTGTACCATCAGGAAGAGGAATTAATTCATCGAATAATCTTCTATTCCAATCAATAGCTCCTACGTAAAAGATGTTTTTTCTGAATTCTATTGGATACATATTATATTATCTCCTTTCAAAACTAAACTTGTTCAAATTGGTCCTTATCAGCACCGCATATGGGGCATACCCAGTTTTCTGGTAATTCTTCAAATGCGGTGCCAGGATTTACGTTTGATTCCGGATCACCCCTTTCGGGATCATAAACATAACCACAAATTGTGCATTTATATTTTTTCATTAGCTCTTCCTCCCTTTTTTATTTTTCTTTATCTTGGAAATAATATCATAATATAATCGTAATATTATATAGTAGTTTTACTAAACTTATTTGTAGACTCTTTTATGTATTCTTGTCTTTTTTTCACTATTCTTGCAAAAGCAGAGATCTATGCCATTAAGGTTTAATATAGGTTGGTGCGGTTTTTGGAGTCGTGCCTCTCTTAATTTCATGATAATAAGCATATGTCATTGGTTCTTTATCACTTAATATTTCTGCATCCACAATTTTACCAAGAAAAATTGTATGCGTACCTGCGTCTAATTTATTTATTACCTCTGCTTCTAAGCAAGCTACTGCATTGTCAAGGACTATTGGAGAGCCAGTTTTGCCAATTTTATAATTTACTTCTTCAAATTTGTTCGAATCTCTCCCTGATTTGAAACCAAATTTACCAATCATGTTAAGCGGAGCATCTATTGATAGAATTGATGCGGAAAAAACTCCACTTTCTTCGATAAATTCGTGAGTTAGGTTTTGTTTATTAATACTTATAGCCACTGTAGCTGGATCAGAAGTTATTTGAAAAAGAGTATTAGCAGTCTGACCGTTAATTTTGTCGCCTTTCTTTGAAGAAATTATATAAACCCCGTAGCTAATTTTAAATAATGCTTTTGGATCCATTTTTACCTCCATTGCCAAAATATGTTTTAACAATTCTAATTATAATTAAAAGAATAGCGTTCAAAAATTTTTTGAATAAAAGGAGAAGTATTTTTATGGAGGAAATCGTTTATAAACCAATAGGCTTGATTCACACTCCTTTTAAAGATTTATTTTCAGTACCAATGCAATCAGTAAAAGCAAGAAATATTGACGGTTATATTGAAATATACCCTGAATATGCTGAGGGGCTAAAAGATTTAGATGGATTTTCTCACCTTATAATTCTTTTTCATATGCACGAGGTCAAAGGTTTTTCACTCATTGTTAAACCGGAGATTGGTAACGAATTACGAGGAGTTTTTTCTACCCGGTCCCCTAAAAGGCCAAATCCTATAGGATTTACTATAGTAAAATTAGTTAAAATTGAAAATGCAGTAATAAAAATAAGAGGAGTTGATATGTTAGATTCAATTCCTCTTATTGATGTAAAGCCTTACATTCCAGAATCGGATAGCATTCCAAGAGCAAAGATTGGCTGGTTAAACAACTTCAATTTTCTTTGCTTTTGATTCTTCTGCCTTCGGAATGCTAATCTTTAAGATACCATTTTCATAAGTAGCTTTTGCAGCATCAGATTTAACTTTTTCTGGAAGCGCTATTTCTCTTAAGAACTTACCATGGAAACTTTCTTTATAATAATAATCTTCTTCTTTATGTTCTTCAGTTTCCTTTTTCTCACCTCTAAGGGTTATATAATCATCACCAATTTCTATATCTAAATCTTTCTTATCTATTCCTGGAATCTCAGCTTTAACGAGAAATTCATTTGCTTTATCAATTATATCAACCCTTGGCGATAAAACTCTTTCCCTTGTAGAAAGAAATGGTTCAGTACTAAAAAAATCTTCGAAGAAATCATCCATTAAAGATGAAAATGATGGAATAATTCTCTGCGGAAGTCTCCTTCCTCCAGTTCTTGCGATTCTTAAATCTTCTTTATCTGCCATAATTGCATCTCCCTCCTTTCGTAAAATTTATTTCCTTTAATATTTTTATTCCCAAAAGTTAAAAAAATTTTTCCTTAAGGTTAAACGTTTTTTTCTTCTATTTTTCTTTTTTTTATTCATATTTGGAGTTAGTGTCTACAAGAATAAATACGTAAATAAGGAGATCCTTCAGCCGATGTAATGATGCTTCCTCAGAACAACAACGGTTGAATGAAACCCTTTTTGCTACAACGCAACATGGTAAAAGGCAATATCGGTGAATATGGGTTTTAGTTTAAAATATTGAAACTCAAGGATTAAATAATTGACAACTTTATATATGAATGTATAAAAGTCTTTAAGATGTGGTGCAAAATATCGCATTTTGTTGTTTATATATTGTTATCGATGTTTTTCGTTCTTGTTTTTTTCTTTTCTGATCCATTTATTGTTAAATATGGAGAAAAAGTTTTTGCTGAAACTTATGTTTCAAGAAATATCGATAACTTAAAAATATTGCCCCAATTACCTTATATTTCTTACGAGACAAAAGAAAATGGGAGATATGTTGAATATGAAGAGGGCGTTAAGGTTTTATTGGTTGTAGATGGTAAAAGAAAGACTGTTTACTCAAAACAATGTAATGTTTCAACATTTTTATCCAACGAGCAAATCACTCTATCTAAGGATGATGAAATTTCACTTCCTTTAAATCATGAGCTCAAATCAGAAGATATTTTAGTTATAAAAAGGATTGAGTATAAAATTTACGAAAAAGATATTCCTATTGAATATAGAGTTGTCACCGAAAGGAATCCTCTTGTTGAAAAAGATGTAGTAGTAGTTTGGACACCTGGCGAAAATGGAATTTTACGAAAAAGGTTTAGGGAAAGATATGAGGATGGTGTTCTTACTAAAAAAGAAATAATCTGGCAGAAGACAATAAAAGAACCAGTTACAGAGGTAATTGCTATTGGTACTGCCGAGTTTAATGAACCTTATATAAAAAAATACAGAATGCTTGCAAGCTCATACACTCCTACAGTTGAAGAATGCGATGATGACCCATTTACTACCGCATCTGGGATGCGTGTCAGGTATGGAATAGTTGCAGTTGACCCAAAAGTTATTCCTTTAGGTACAAAGCTATATGTTTCTGGCTACGGATATGCAGTAGCAGGAGATACGGGTGGTGCAGTTAAGGGTATGAAGATTGATTGCTTTTTCTGGAGAAGACTCAAAAACAGTAATTGGAGAGGCGGCTATATAGATGTTTATGTTCTTAAATAGAGAAAAGAAAATAGGTTCTAAAGTATGAGATTTTCAAGAAGCTTTATTAATACTATTAAAGAAGATCCAACAGAGGCGGAAGTTATTAGCCACAAACTCATGCTCAGGGCTTCTCTTATAAAGCAAATAGCAACTGGGATTTATTCATATTTGCCTCTCGGTTTAAGGGTTTTGAACAATGTTAGCAATATAATAAGGTCTGAATTTGAATCATTAGGGTTTAGCGAGTTACTTCTTCCTGCATTGCTTCCGGCAGAACCGTGGAAAATAACAGGCAGATGGGATCTCTATGGAAAAGAAATGTTTAAGTTTAAAGATAGAAAGGAAAGAGACCTATGCTTAGGCCCAACGCATGAAGAGATCATTACTGAACTTGTAAAAAGCAAGATTAGATCCTACAGAGATTTGCCACTCTTTCTTTATCAAATTCAAACAAAATACAGAGATGAACCACGTCCAAGATTTGGAATAGTTCGATCGAAAGAATTTCTTATGAAAGATTTATATAGTTTTCATTCTTCTGAAAGTGACTTAAACGAAGGTTATGAAATTATTTTTTCAGCTTACAAAAGAATTTTTAAGAAGCTTCATTTATCCATTGCTATAATGCAGGCGGATCCTGGAACAATTGGAGGCTCTCTTTCTCATGAATTTGTAGCCGAAGCGAGCATAGGCGAAACAAATTATGTTTATTGTAAAAATTGTCTTTATATTGGTTCTGTAAAAGAAGAAGATTTAATAAATGGCGAGAAACATTGTCCAAATTGTGGCGCTTTATTAGAATTAAAAATTGGTTTAGAGGTGGGACATACTTTTGTTCTTGGGGATAAATATTCACGTCCTTTAGAAGCAAATTTTATAGATCCAGAAGGTACGCTTAAGCCTGTTTTGATGGGCTGTTATGGAATAGGTGTATCAAGAATTCTTGCAGCTATTATCGAAGAGCATCATGACAAAGATGGAATCATATGGCCAATTAATCTTGCACCTTACAAGGTTAATGTCATACCAGTGAATATTTCAGATGAGCTACAGAGAGATGTTGCTTTTTCTCTTTATGAGAACTTGTTAAATGAAGGTTTGAATCCAATAATTGATGATAGGGAAGATAGCGGCGGAGTTAAGTTCAAGGATTCTGATTTAATCGGTTTTCCGTTAAGTATTATTTGTGGAAGAAATGTAAGCAAAAATGAAGTTGAAATAAAGGTAAGAAAAGATAAAACTGTTTTTAAGGTCAGTACATCAGAAGCTATTATGAAGGTCAAAGAAATCATTTCAGAAAATGCCTGAATTTGAGAGTAAAAATAATGTGTCTGTTATCATACCTGCATTTAATGAGGAAAAAACTGTTGCAGAAGTTGTAAGAGCCTGCAAAGAAAGTAAATATGTAAGCGAAGTTATTGTTGTTGATGATGGGTCAAGCGATAATACTTTTGAAGCAGCTTTAAAAGCAGGTGCGAAAGTTTTAAAGGAAGGTATTAATAAAGGAAAAGCATACGCTATGCTTAAAGGATGTTGTGAAGCAAAAGGTGAGATAATTCTATTTCTCGATGCAGACTTAATTAGTTTTACAAGCCTACATGTTAATGATTTAATTGAACCTGTGATCAATGGAGAAACTGATTCAACTTTAGGAGTTTTTGTGGGAGGACGGTTTCGGACTGATTTAGCACATGCTATTACTCCATTTCTTTCAGGACAAAGATGTATGAAAAAGGAGTTATTTCTTTCTGCTGCTAATTCAATGGATTTAAGATATGGTGTAGAAATAGCTTTGTCTAAATATTTTGCAAAGAATGACTTAGAAGTCTTGAAAGTTCGTCTACATAATGTAACACATGTCATGAAAGAAGAAAAAGCAGGAAAAGGCAAAGGGATTCTGGAAAGAGTTAAAATGTATTGGGAAATATTTTTAGCTTTGTTTAAAAGGTGACAAAAAGAATTATTTTGATAAAATAATATAAGGAGATAATATTTATGCTAAGTTTTAAAGTTGTCACTGATACAAGTTGTAATTTTACAAAGGAAGAAATAGATGATTATGGCTTAATAATCGCTCCTTTGAGGATACAGTTAGGTAAAGAAGTCTTTAAAGAAAAGGAGGATAGCCGTTACGACATGGTTACTCTGGCGTACAAAATTAATTCAGAAAAACTTCTTCCAAAAGTTATAAATCCAAGTGTTGATGAATTCTTTAAAATTTATTCATCTATTTATCCAAGACATGGCTCAATTCTATCGATTCATACTTCTTCAGGTATAACTGATGTTATCGAAAGAGCAAAAAACACTCAATTTCTACTTTACGATGCAAATATAAATCTAATTGATTTACCTCTCGTTGAAGTTGGATTAAAACCTTTGATTATAAAGGCTTGCAGTATGGTATCAAGCGACAAATCATCAATTCCTATTTTGATTTCTACTTTATATTCTTTATCAAGCAGATTTTTCACCTTTATTATTTCAGATAATTTAAATTTTGTCCTTGCTAATACGAATTTTAAAGGCAAAAAACCTCCTCTTTTTAGTTTAAATGCGGAAAAATACCGATATATTTTCTCGGTTTCTGGTGGAAAGTTATATTTTATAGGAAGATATCCTATGAATCAGGTAGTTGATTCATTGGTTAAAGTTATGGAAACTGTAGTTAAAGGAAGTAAGATTTATGTAAAATATCTATACTCCCTTGATAAAGAATTTACATTCACTTTGTCTGAAGTTATAAGTGGCAAATTTGATGCTGAAACAATTGGCTTAGAAGAAATGTCTCTTTCCTCAATGTGTAGGTTTGGTACTCACTCAATATTTGTTGGTTTTAGTTTTGATGAAGAGTTCTTTGCTAAAAATACGCCTATTCAGGAAAATATTCAAGAATAAATTTTTTTATATTTCTTTTATTATCTTTTTTGTATGTTTTTTAATTTTTTTATTAAATTTTAAAATAATCAAATCTTATTATTACTTAAATATGGCTGGTTTGTCTCTTTTAAAAGGTAATCGAGAATTGTCTCTGCATTATTCAGATTTAGCTTTCGCTTGTGGGATAAACTCCTCCGGAGCTTTTTATAATTCCTATATTTTATCCAACCAGCTAAGTTCGCTTCAAAAAGCTTATGAATTGTCTCAATCAAACTTTTTTTATCTTTCAAAGTTAGCCTCTGATTCTATTTCTCAGGGTAAGTGGCTTGATTCCCAAAAATACTTTTCTGGTATAAAGCTTGCTCGATATCTTGCAAGAGAAGGAACAAGCTTTGTTTACGATAGTGATTCCGATATTTCAAAGAAGGGTTTGTTTTATCTTTCATTTGCACGGAAAATTTCCACAGATCCAAAAGTCTCTTATGAATTGGGAAGAGCCCTTTGTTGGAAATATGACTCATTTACTAAAGGAGAAACATTAATAAATGAAGCTTTAATGAAAGACCCCAAGAATCCTACATTTTATAGAGAATTAGGTAGTATTTGTAGACGAAAGAAAAATTACTCAAAAGCTTTATCGGATTTTATAGTTGCATTGAGAATAGACCCCAACAACTACTGGACTCTGATTGACATTTCTACGATTTTGAGAGACGAAGGATATTTAAATGAAGCTTTAAAATATCTTAATAGAGCTAAAGAAATTGATCCTAAAATAGAATCTGCATATTATGTTTCAGCTGACATTCATAAAAAACTTGGAAATATAAATCTTTCATATAACGAATATCAAAAAATAATTGAACTAATGCCTTTATCTTACAGCACAAGATATAATTATGGTGTTTTTCTTTATTCCGCAAAAGATTATGATAAAGCAATTACTCAACTTACTATGTCAATAATTCTAAAGGATGATTATATATGGAGTTATTATTATAGGTCATTAACTTATGAAGCGATTTCTAAATTTGATTTAGCATTAGCAGACATGGAAAAAGTAGTTTCACTTAATCCTGAGAATGAATCATTTTTAAAAAGATTATCCCAATTAGAGAGTAAAGTCAGTGAGGCATCTAATAATAAATCCAAAAGCCATTGATGTAAGGCCTAAATTTAGAGCATAATAAAATTTATCTTCTTTTTGCTTAGTAAAAATAATACCGAATGCAATAATTTGTACTGAAAGAATAACAAGCATAATAAATCCTGGTAAACCGAGTTCAGCAGCAGTATTTAAATAAATATTGTGTGCATGCATCATCTCTTCTCCGAAATATAAGCTATACGCAATCTTAAAGTTACCTA
>JBPOJC010000032.1:0-5090 GCA_052034135.1 Caldisericota bacterium
ATTACTTTAACTTCTACAACACAGAAAGACCTCATCAAGCTCTTGGGTACAAGACACCTTATGAGGTATATTACCAACAAGGAGGTAAAACTTAAACTTGAAAATTTATCACTTTAATTTATACTAATTTCTGTCCAAAGAAATGGGGGAAGTTAATTAACATATTTGGGCACATTCTTTTTTGGTAGCAACTGTAAACATAGGCGCTCTTTTAAGAAGAGCAAAGAATTTAGTGCCTGAAAAGTATAAAAAACGGCTAATAGACCATCGATCACTGGCTAAAAAGACAAAAGGCAGCACTGGAATGTTTATTATGCAGTAAAATTAGATAAAATATTGTTAAAAGATTGTAAAATTAAAAAATGGAGGGTATATATGAATTTACTCATTCCTTATATACATTTATATAAAGACACTGATTCTTTATTCGAAGAATATACTTATGGTGATAGTAAATTTAGGGCAAGAAAACTTAAAAATGAACTTAAAAAGGGCGATTGTGTCTTTTTTCATATGAGTTTCGAAATAAAAAATATATAACTGCCTATTATGTAGTAGATAAAAATATAAATATTATTTCAAAGTATAAAAATCCACATATTTATGAATTTCTGTCTGGTGAAAGAAACGCTAAAGACGATGATGTTATACTATTTGGAGATCCAATTACTTCAAGAATCTTAGACAAGCCTTTATTATTCAACAGAGATCTTGCAGAAAAACTTTCATTGAATATTAAATTCCCAAATGGGAAAACAGAGACACAAGCTATCGGTTCTGCTACAAGATCTTGGCGAGAATTGACAGATGATGATGTGAGAGTTCTTTTAGAGACAATTAAATCATCTGATAAAGAAGGAAAAACAATGAATGTGATTCTGTCCACCGATGAAGTGACAGAGATCATAGAAAAGGATGTTGAAAAATTTATCGAGAAGAATCCAAATTTAGTTGGAGAAAACCTAATTTTAAAAGGGAGACAAGTAGATACACCGGTAGGCCGTATTGATTTAATTTTCGAAGACAAGAATGGTAACTCTATAATTATTGAATTAAAGCTAAATAAGATTGGAAGAGAGGCAATAAAACAATTGAACAGATATATGGACTGGGCGAGAAAAGAAACTAATAAAAATGTTACAGGAGTCATCGTATGCAAAGGAATAATGCCAGCATTTGAAGAAGACTTGGTAAAATTAAAAAATATAAAGATACTACGGATGGCAACTAAAAGTTTATCATCCATTTTGAGTCTAAAGTGATAGAAATAAAGAAATACACAAACAACTTTAAAAAAACATAATAACATATGAGTTTGTGGAAGATAACGATAAACAATAAACCTGAAAAAGTTTCGGAGAAAACTCAAGAATGAGTATATTCTTGAAAAGCATCTTGAGGATTGAATAAAAATCTACTTACATACAAATAAGAAATACATAAAGTTAAATTGGCAAAATTTATAAACTAAAACTATAAATAGAAAGGAAGCAGAAAAAAATGCTAAAAGTGTGTGTAATACAAATTAATGTGAGTGATATGGACAAAGCTATTAACTTCTATTGTAATAAAATAGGGTTTGAAGTTTATGCAAAGGAATACTATCCACAAATTGTACAATTGAGTCATGAAGGAATACCTCTAATTCTCAATAAAGTGGCTAAATCCACAAATATCGATTACCCGAACGTTGCTCAAACTCTTATTAATATTCAAACCGATAACCTTGAAGCGAGCTTGAAGGATCTTAAAAGTAAAGGAGTAGAATTGATTCATGATTCACCCCAGGATTGTCCCGTAGGTGTATATGCAGCTTTTAAAGATCCATTTGGCAATGTCCATGAATTGGTTGAATTTCGATCACAGAGCGATATCACATAATATGGACTCTGTAACTTACATTATATTTGCTAAAGTACATCCATCTTACAAATAATGCCTTCATGGAGTTGGAGAAATTCTGTAAAGATAAAAACAAATTATTTCTTATATATGATTAAAACATATACAATTTCATGCTTTATTAAACGTAGGTTTTATAAATTTATATAGTATATGTTATTGTTACAACGTATGTTAGTGGATCCCAATCAACTTGGCAACCTAAATTCTCAGCAACAAACCTAACAGGTAACATAGTCCTACCATCTTTAATAATTGGTACAACCTTGGGATTCCCTGAATCAATAGGAGTATCTTTTCCATTTACCTTAGCAATACTCTTTCCTATCCATAACTCAATATGAATATCCCCTAAAGTAACAGTTACCTTTCTCTCTACTCCATCCCATCCAACACTTGCTCCTAATGGTTCTACAACCCATCTTATTGGAAGTAGAGTTCTCCCCTCAATTATTATTGGCGGAACATCTATTTCAAGAGGACCATCATTAACATACATAGTCTTATTTCCAATCTGAAATTTTAGAACTATTTTAGTAATTTTTGAGGAATATTTAAATACTCCACTTCCTTCTGTACCAGCATAAATTATATTAGGATTTTTTGGATCTAACATTATTACCAAAATTTCACTATTTGTTAGTCCTTCACTGATACTAATCCAATTTTCTCCACCATCAGTAGAGTTAAATACCCCACCAATCCCCCCAGCATAAATTATATTAGAGTTATTTGGAACCATTTTTAAGGAGTAGATATATTTACTTCCTAATCCATTATTTATCTCTTTCCAGTTTTCTCCACCATCAATAGATTTAAATATTCCACCTTCCCAGGTTCCTGCATAGATAGTATTAGGATTAAATTTATCAATTAGCAATGAAAGAACTTCTAATTTTGATAATCCATTGTTGATTTCCTTCCAATTTTCTCCTCCATCTGTTGATTTAAATATTCCACCTTCCCAGGTCCCAGCATAAACAACATTTGTATTAACTGGATTGATTGCTAAACACCAGATTTTTAATTCTGATAGTCCATTGTTTATCTCTTTCCAGTTTTCCCCTCCATCTGTTGATTTAAATATTCCACCCCCATAAGTACCTGCATAAATAATATTGGAGTTTTTTTGGTCAATTTCTATCCAGTAAATACATCTATTTTTTAAACCATTATTTTTTTGAATCCAGTTTTCCCCTCCATCTGTTGATTTAAAAACACCTCCTCCATCGGTTCCTAAATATATTATTTCTAAATTGACGGGATCACAAGATATGTTTCTAATAAATAAGTTAAATAATCTATTATTTTTTGATATCCAATTTTTTCCACCATCAACTGATTTAAATAAACCATTTCCATATGAACCTGCATAAACAATGTCTGAATTTACTGGATTGATAGACAAAGAATTAACATAAGAATTTGTAAATCCAGTATTTACTTCTTTCCAGTTTTCCCCACCATCTATTGATTTAAATACTCCACCAGGTTCTGTTCCAGCATATAAAATATCTGGATTTTGAGGATCAATTATAATTGATTTAGTATAAAGGCATTCTAATCCATTATTAACCAACATCCAATTTTCTCCTCTATCTGTTGATTTTAAAACACCACCAGTAGTACCCGAATAAACAATATCACTATTTTTAGGATTTATAATTATCGATTCAATATGACCTGAATTTATATTTATCCAGCTGTTACCACCATTTGTTGTTTTATATATACCATTACTTGTTCCTGCATAAGCAGTATTTGAATCAAAAGGGTCAATTGCTATATCTTGATAAGATAAATCTTTGTTTTCTGTATTAACTTCAATCCAGGTTTCACCACCATCAGATGATTTAAAAATGCCTTTTGATGTACCAGTAAATAATATTTTTGTATTAACAGGGTTAACTTCTAAACATTTAATTCTAAGATTAGTTAAACCATTATTTATATTTTTCCAGTTTTCCCCACCATCTATTGATTTAAATACTCCACCAGGTTCTGTTCCAGCATATAAAATATCTGGATTTTGAGGATCAATTGCTAAAGTTATTATATTCCCCATATAATCTTTATTCACTCTTTTCCAGGTTACTCCTGCATCATTTGATTTATATATTCCATATCCCCAAACAGCAACATAAATAGCAGAAACATTAACAATTTTAGTATCTTTAGGGTTTAAAACAGCTGAATATGTAGAAAAATCTCCTTTCTCAATTTTTAAACTAATCCATTCTTTTCCACCATTTATTGTTTTGAAAACACCTCCACCTTCTGTTCCTGCATAAATAACATTACTATTAAGTGGATCAATAACTAAATAATGAATATGCCCACCATAAAGTCCATTGTTTATCTCTTTCCACTCATAATCTGATTCCTGACTGAAAGATGGTTCAATTATATTAAAAGAGAAAATAATTATAAACAATAAAGTCAATAATGTGGATCTTTTCAGTTTCATCTTAGCCTCCCATATAAGAATTTTAAAAATTTATAATAAAAATTCTTCCAATGGTATAAATCACACTAAAAATATTTATTATTTTATTCTATCTATGAATAGTCTAATAGCAATAAAAAAATTAAAAACCCTAACCAATCAATCCTTTAGGGAATAGGTAGTATAAACTTCTTTGTGTAAATTTGAAAATTAAATGAAAAAGGTAGAAAAAAGCATTCTCCTTCCTTATAAAGTTTATTTAAAGAATTTTAAAATTACTAAATAAGAAAGGAGAAATAAAATGAACTTAGAAATAAGTTTAGCAGAAATGAAAGAAATTTTAAATGAAATTAAAAAGAAACCTGAAGGTATTTTTAAAATGATGAGGGAAGATATTAAAGAAAGTGTGGGAGAGTATCTTTCATCTATTATGAAGATCGAGCTTTCTGATTTTCTTAAAAGAGAACCTTATGAGAGAAAGGAGGATGAATCAGAACCAAATTATAGGAATGGCTATTATAATAGAAATTTTACTCTAAAGAAAATCGGTGAAGTTTCTATTAATGTTCCAAGAGACCGAAATGGTTCCTTCCAAACAAAAGTTCTACCAAGAAGTAAACGTTACGAGAAAGAATTAGAAACTGATATATGCCTTATGTATTTAACTGGAACAAGCACAAGAACATTATCCATGATATCTGAAAGGTTAATAGGAAGAAGGTTATCCCATACAGAAGTTAGT
>JBPOJC010000062.1:0-22918 GCA_052034135.1 Caldisericota bacterium
GCAGAAAATTATATTGAGTATGAGATTTTTTTGGAGGTATCAAAATGATTAAAAAATTTGTCTCCTTAATAATATGTTTTATAACCTTACTATCTTTAAGCACAACTTTTGCCTCTCCCACAACTCCTGAAGTATGGAATTCAAACAAGGGTAATCCATCTAATACTGGATATGTCGATAAAGAAACAAGCGAGAAAGTCGGTTTAAAATGGAAGTATTTCTTTACAGGTGATATGATTTCCAATATCGTTGCCATCGAAAGAACAATTTACTTTACAGATAGAAATGGATTTCTATATTCAGTTTCCGAAAAGGATGGTAGTGAGATTTATAGGAAAAGGATTGAAACCGATCGTGAAATCACCGGGATCGATATAGATTATGATAATATTTATGTAACTACTACAACAAGAATGACAAGGAGAAATACTACACAATCGGTTAGAATTTCTGCTTATTCAAGGCTTACGGGTGAGCTAAGCTGGAAGATTGATTATAATGATACAGCTTTCATCACATCACCTCTTAGAGTAGGTGAAAGTGTATTCATAGGATTAGGGAAATTAGACACAACTACTATGAAAACAAAACAAGGTTCTTTAGTCTCACTAAATCCTAAAACTGGATCTGAGAATTTTTCTACTAATATTGAGGAAGAAGCATTAGCTTTTATGAACTCAACTCTTACAGGGACAGATGAAGTAATATTAGCACAAACTGTTAAAATTACATCTGAAGGTGGAGGAGGGGGAAGAATGCGTATTAATATGAACCCTCCAAAGTTAGTTGCTTTTTCAGCTTTAACAGGAAAAATTCTTTGGCAGGAAACCCCGACAGACGAAAATATGAGATTCGGAACTCCTTCAATAAAAGGCGATTATTTATACTTAACTGAAAATGCTGGTTTTGCTATGGGAGGAGGAGGACCTCCTGGAGGAGGAGGACCTGGCGGAGGACCTCCTAGAGGAAGAGAAATGACCTCCTGGATTTTAAAGATTGGGCTTAAAACTGGCAAAGTTGTGAAATCTATGAGCTTTAAGAATGAAATGTTTGGTTCTTTTTCTCCAACTTTGGCTAATGATGCCATATATATAAACTCCTTCATTGGGAACATTTATTCAATTTCATATGAACTTGATAAAATTTATTGGACTAAAAGACTAAACAGATTTTCCCAATTAAGTGAACTAATTTCCTCAAAAAATTTTCTCTATACTGCAATTTATGATGGTTATTTAAATTGCATATCAAAGTCAACTGGAATAGTTCGCTTTCAATATAGAGTTGGGAAAAATGCAGGTACACCAGTAATAATTGGAGATTCAGTAATTATTAGCGGTGAAGCAATATACTGTTTTTCAGTTGATGCAGAACCAGTTTTAATTTTAGAACCTTCCTCTCTTTCATTTGGAGAAGTTTTAAAGGGAAACACTAAACAACTTTCATTCAAAGTAATCTATACAGGATTGGAGACTTTGAATGGTAAAGTAACTTCATTGCAAAATTGGCTCTTAGTGAAACCAAAAGATGTAACTACCAATATGCAGACATTTTTTGCTGAGGTTAATACAGCTGACCTTAATGCAGGTGAATTCGAGGGGGAGATATTAGTTGAGACAAATAAAGGAGAAAAAAGGGTCAAAGTCTATTTAACTGTTTATGAACCTCCACCACTAAAATTAAATGTTAACTTACCAGAGGGAGAGATATTTACAAATAGCAAAACTCTTTTAATCATAGGAGAAACAGAGCCTTTTGCAGAAGTAGATATATGTGGTCTTAAAATAAAGTCAGACCAGAGAGGATCTTTCTCTCATACTTTTAAATTAAAAGAGGGTTTAAATGAAATTTTAATTGATGTTTTTTCTATTGATGGTAGAAGTAAAGAGCTAAAAAAAGATGTAATTCTTGATACAATTCCACCACTACTTGAATTAAACCTTAGTAAGATAAATATTGTGAGCGAGAAAGAGATAAAAATTATTGGTAAGACCGAACCTGGTTCAAGCATTAAAGTAAATGATGAATTAATAAAAGTTAAAGAGGATGGATCTTTTGAAAAAGATTATGCTATGAGCAATGAATACGAAATAATTACAATAACTGCAATCGATAAAGCTATGAATAATACAGAATTCAAAGCAGAAATGTATCTCAAAACGCCATAAATAGCTTTTTACATTTTGCATTACCGCCGTCATCCTGAAGAAGCTTTATTCCTGCGACAAGGAATCTCACCACCACCCCAGTTACCCTGAGGAGCGTATCTGAAAGCGACGAAGGGTCTCCTCTTTTGTTCCCTTGTACTGCCAAGAATAAGAAAACAGACAGGAATGTCTGTTCTACACCGAAATGACCAAATGAGGATATTCAAACCCTCCATATATATAAGTAGGGTAAAATTGCTAATTCAGTCACTCTTAAATAAAAAAAAATTAAAAAATGGCCTGGATCCCCGATAAAAGATTTCGGGGATGACGGGGTGGTGGTTCGGAGATTCTTCACTAATGTAAAACATAAAGTCATGAGTTGTCTTTACAAAAAGTGGAGTTCTTTGGCAATATATAAAGCAAAATTTAGTAATTATTCAGGAGGAACTGAGCCCAGAGGCATTCTTCTTCATACATTGATAGAGCCTGCGTTAGTTTGGAAGAATCCTCATCTGTCAAAGTAATCGGGGCATCTTTAATAATTGCTATCGGAGAACTCTCCTTGCCCTCCCCCATTATTAAATTTGCTGCTGAGGCAAGGTTATCAGCCAAATTCCACCTTGTTACTTTCATTTCTTTTCCAAATATGTCTCTACTGCCTCTTTTATCAACTACACCAAAAAACCCAGCTATACCTAATGCAATTCCATATGTTCCAGCTCTTAAAGGAACTATTTGAGAATCTGAAATAATTACTCCAGTTTTTACTCCTCTACTCTTTAAGAGATATTCTCTTAATTCAGAAGCAGTTCTGGATGGATTAGCTGGCCATAATATGGCATACTCAGGTGGAACATTTGATAAATCCGCACCAGCAAAAGGTATTGCAATATTTCTATTTATTGTAGCAACTACTTTCTTTACTCCTCCAAGAATAAAAGCCCCTTCATTTAATATTAATTGAGCAAATTTTTCGTCTATACAAAATTCAACAGCTAATGCTTTTCCAGCCTCTGTAACCTGTACGGTTTTTAGATTTATAAGCCTTCCTTCAGAAATTGCAACAATTTTAGATGAAACTACAACAATGTCACCATCACTTAAGTTTTCGTTTTTAAGGTTTTCACTCACAAAATCAAATAAATTTGTGCCTTCTGATAAGATATCTGTTTTTATAGCTTTTATAAGCGTTTTTGTTCACCTTACTTTTTATCTTAAATATAATTAAATTATAATAGTTTCAGTTTATTTATAAATGAAAAAATCTGTCATAGCTAAAATCTTAAATCTCATTTGTCATTCATCGCTCCCTTCCCGTCATTCCGAAAGTGCGGCATTATCGTGCTCGTACTAAGGTATTTCAGTATTCCCACCGTCATTCTGAGCGTTAGCGAAAAATCTCCCTACCACCACTCCGTCATTCCGAAGTGCGGTATTTTCGCACACAAGTCCTTAGGAATCTCCTCACCATAACGTCATTCTGAACGAAGTGAAGAATCTCCTCTTTTAATCATTTTTTATTTTGCCTTATTCTTATTATTCTTATAAAATAGATATTATTGTTTGTTTTACTTTTTATATTTATAAATATACCTAATAAATACAATCGAAAAAAGAGGAGACCCTTCGTCGCTAACGCTCCTCAGGGTGACTGGGGTGGTCATTCCCGTTTTGCTATTGACTTCTATCATAGTATTTGTCATCCCCGAAATCTTTTATCGGGGATCCAGACCAATTTTTAACATTTTTTGTATTTAAGAGTGACTGAATTAGTAATTTTACCCCACTTATATATATGGAGGTTTTATTTTTAAACATTTTGCATGAGGTAGAAACATGGAACTACCCTTAGTATTCTGGATTCCCATTTTCATGGGAATGACAAAAGAGAGCATGTAATGACGAAAAAAGGGGAGTGGAATCTTGCAAAATGAAAAGCTTTAATAACTCATGTTTAGATTTTTTACTGAAGTAGTTATAATAAATTTATTAAAAAAATTAATTGAGGCAATATATAAAAGGGAGATTTATTTAAATGATGAGAATAATTGTGCTTGCAAAGCAAGTTCCCGATATTGAAAAGAATGTAAAAGTTTCAATTGATGAGCGAACTCAAAGTATAAAAAGAGAAGGGGTTCCTTCTATTATGAACCCTTCAGATAAGTGCGCTCTTACTGAGGCTTTAAAGCTTAAAGATGCAATAGGGGCAGAGGTAATCGTTGTAAGCATGGGTCCCCTTCAGGCAGGTGAAATACTAAAAGAAGCAGTTTCTATGGGGGCAACAAGTGGCTATCTCGTTACTGATAGAGCTTTTGCTGGTTCTGATACATTAGCAACTTCTTTGGTTCTTTATGAAGCGATAAAGAGAATTTCTGATTTTGATTTTATTTTTGCTGGAAAGCAAGCAATAGATGGTGATACAGGTCAGGTGGGACCAGGAGTTGCCCAAAGGTTTGATATTCCACAAATCCTGAATGTAAAGAGAATAGAATATAAATCTGGAAACAAAATTACAGTTTTGCGAGAATTTTTAGGTTTCGAAGAATTGATTGAAGTTTCTCCAAAAGCATTACTCACTTTTCCAAAAAATATAAATGTTTCAAGACTACCAAGTTTAAGAGGGTTATTTAAAGTTAGAGATTATGAACCTACGGTTATTACTAATACCGAACTCAAATTAGGTGAAGATGAAGTTGGTATAAATGGTTCTCCCACAAAAGTAATAAGGACATTTACTCCCGTATTCGATAAATCTTACACTAAGGTAAATATTGAGAACGGAGAAGAGATTGTCAATCTTATTCTTTCAAAGGTTAGCGAGGTAAAATAGTGAAGATATATGTCCTGGATGATCTATGTAATGGTTGTAAGTTATGTTTAAAGAAGTGCAAATTTAATGCAAT
Source organism: Caldisericota bacterium (assembly GCA_052034135.1). Taxonomy (GTDB): domain Bacteria; phylum Caldisericota; class Caldisericia; order UBA6126; family JAGPKI01; genus JAGPKI01. The sequence continues at coordinate 5,054 of JBPOJC010000062.1, forward strand.
TGAAATTATTGATCACAAAGCAAAGATAAACTCTAATTGCACTTATTGTGGTATATGCGTAGAAAATTGTCCTAAAAAAGCGATAATTCTTGAAATTTTAGAAGAAAAGATTGGGGAAACTCAAGGTGATATTTGGATTTATCTTGAAAAATCACCCTCAGGAGAGATAATAGAGCCATCTCTTGAACTTTTAACAAGAGCAAGAGGGATAAAGAAGGAAAATTCGAATATTACCGGCATATATCTCGGCAGTGAGCTTAATAAATTCGAGATAAATAAGGTGATGGGAGCTGGAGCCGAAGGGTTAATAAGAGTGCAGGATACACAATTATTGAATTATAATGTTGCTCTATATTCCAAAGTCTTAAACTGGCTAACTATTGAAAAAAAACCAGCAACATTTATTTTCCCTGCTACAGAAATAGGAAGAGATCTTGCTCCTCGCCTTGCAACAATGCTTGGAACTGGGCTTACTGCTGATTGTACTGAGTTAAGCTTAGATTTACAAACAGGACTTTTGATTCAGACTCGTCCTGCTTTTGGTGGTGACTTAATGGCAAGTATAATTTGTCCTAATCATAGGCCACAAATGGCTACAGTCAGGCCACACTCATACAAAGTTTCAAATTTTTCTACAACTGATTTCCATGACGAACTTCTTGTGTTACCAGAACAATTGAAAGAGGAGAATTATTCAAACTTTAAATTGATTGATAGGAAGCCAATAGAAACAGTATTTCCAAAGATTGAGAACGAGAAAATATTGGTCTCTGTTGGTAGAGGCATAGGTAGCAAAGAAAATGTTGAGGTTGTATATGATTTCGCAAAAACAATAGGCGCTGGTATTGCCTGTTCAAGGCCCGTGGTTGACAATGGATGGCTTCCACATGAATTACAGGTCGGACTTTCAGGTAAGGTTGTCGCACCTAAAATTTATATAGCTTTAGGTATTTCTGGCTCAATTCAACATATTGTGGGTATGCAATCATCAGAATATATAATTGCAGTAAATAAAGATGAATTCGCTCCAATCTTTAAAATAGCCCATCTTGGGATTGTCGGAGACATTAAGAAAGTCTTACCAAGGCTTGCTAAATTAGTTAGTAAGCCTTAACTGTTACTGTAACTGAATTATCTACTGGAAGTAATTTTGGGAGTAAATTATTTACATTCACTAAATTTAAAGATTTTAATATACCAATGTATTTTTCAAGTGTTGGAACTCGAGAGAGATAAAGAGTTGAAATTACTCCAATGAGATTGGAAGGGTTATCTGCAAGCATATAAGCTCCACCAATTGCATTACTTTTAGATAATGCTAATTCTTCCTCACTTATATTAGTATTAAAGAGTCTTCTTTCAACTTCTTTATTTAATTCAAACAATAGTTCATCTGGTTGGTCTGTGTAGGATGAAATAATTGGAAAACAGTAATCTCCCTCCCAGTCAAGAGCATAGTTAAAGCTATCATCTATTAGACCTTTTGAGAAAAGAGAATCATAAAAAGGAGACATTGAACCAAAAATTATTTCGAGGACCAGGTTAGAAGCAATAATCTCCTCAATTGAAAATTTATCTTTTTTAGGTTTAAAACCAATAAATACAAGGTTTTTTGTTATTCTACTTTTAAGTTCTATTTTGCGAACTCTTGGATAAATTGGCTCAATATATTTAAATGATTCATCTATAAATTTAATATCGTTATTTTTATAACACTTTACTTTTTCACGGATTTTATCGAATAATTCAGATTCATCTATGTCACCCAAAATGAAGAGTATGGAATTCTTTTTAGAAAAGAAAGTATTGTATGTTAAACGCAAGATTTCTGCATTTATAGCTTTAATAGAATCTACTGTTCCAGCTACTTTTTTCTTTAAAGGGTTAAACCAAAACATTGCATCGACCAGATTTTGATAACCTAAAAAATATGGTTCATCATCGTACATTGTAATTTCGCTTGCTATTATCAGTTTTTCTCTCTTTATAGTTTTATTTAAAAAAGATTTCTCAGTGAACACAAGATCCAGTAAAAGATTCATACAATCAAAAAAATTACTCGTAGTAGTAAAGTAGAAAGTCATATTTTTTCTTCCTGTAAAAGCATTTGCGTCAGCACCAAATTTTGAAAATAGTTCGGTGGCATCCTTCCCATTGATTTCAAAAAGCCTGTGTTCAAGGAAATGAGCAACGCCATCAGGCAAAGAAATTTCTTTATCTCCCATCTTTAATGTAGTAATCATTGAACCAAATTTAATTGTGAGCAAGCCAAAGCTTGATGAAATATCTTTTCTTTTTATAAATACGACTTTTAATCCTTCTATTTCTTCCTCGTATATTTTTACTTTCTCAGTTAATTCTCTCACATTTCTCCTCTCAGAGCATATATTGTATCAAGCCATAATTCACTTGCTACTCTTTTTATATCTTCTTTATTTGTGTCTTCGATCCATTTCTTTAACGTACTTAAATTCATTAATGGATCTCTAAGAAGAAATTCAATTCTTGAACTTATAAGAGTTAAGGAATCATCTTCAATTGACCTGAGACTGGAAAGTGTAAGTTTTTTAGCTATATCAAGCTCATTGTCGCCTATATCTTTTGAAATATTTAGACGGATTTTTTCAGTTGTTTCAACCATCTTTTTATAGTTTTTCCACATTATAGCGGAGGAAACTATGAGTATATTTTTATTAGCTGGAATGCTCGAACTTACATAATAGCAAAGTCCCATTTTCTCTCTTAAAACTAAAAACAGTCTGGAGGTTGAAAATTTACCAAAAATAGCATTGAATAGAAGTAATGCTCCATACATAGGGCTATTACTTGCAATGTTGTGACGATATCCAAGAAAAAGCCATGTTTGCTGGATTTTTTCTTTTTCTATAACCACTTCTGGTTTGTGCTTTAAAATAATTTCATTGTTGCTTTCGATTTCAGTATCATTTTTATTGAGCTTAAATGTATTAACTGCCTTATTAACATTATCCCTATTAAATTCTCCAACTAAATGTAAGAACCTATTATCTCTTAAAATAGATTCGAAATAGAAGCGAGAAACTTCATTGTTACTAATTTTCATCACTTCCTCTTCGGTGCCAAGGTTACTTATACCAAATCGTTCATTTTTACACATAATTTTAATGAATCTTTCTAAGGCATATCTTGGTCTATCATTTATGAGAGTTCTAATTTCACTTAAGAGATTATTTTTTTCTTCCAAAAAGTAATTTTCTTTAAAGTTCCTATTTTGAATAATTGGAGATAAAAATATCTCTTCTAATAGACTTAAAGATTTCTCAAATAAGTTTTGACCAGAAAACCCTTCATTTAATATTTTTAATGCAATCAGGAAAACCTGATAATCTCCTAATTTTACAGTATTTACCTTTAAAATTGCTCCATTTAAAGAATAAAGGTACCTTGTCAATTTATAGGTAGAATCAAAATTCTTTGTTCCTCTCTGAATTATTCTTCCCGCTAAAGTTGCCAATGGAGCCTTTTCATCAATTAACCCGTAAGTCGAGAGAACAATATTTTGGGTTGTAAACTTATCTGTTTCATATATCTCTGAGACAAAAAAAGGTTCGTTATATAATGTTTTAAATTCGTTCGAAATCATAAATTTAAATTAGCCTTAAAATTATTAGGGCTTCTTTCTTTTCCTTTCTCTGCATATTCATAGCAGCAAAAATGAATATATTAAAGCCATTCCAAAGTTTCAATTCAACATTAAAGTAACCGTCTGTATCTACATAAACTTCTTTATCATTTAAATATAATCTATAACCATCTGTTCTACCATTTAATAATAAGGTTTCAGAAAATGCAAAAGGAGTATAATTTAGAAATCTTATCACAGGGTATTCATCACTTAATAGAGTTGCTGTTACCTCTATATTTATTACTCCAAGTATTGTCCGCAATGAGATTGATCCATTATTTTTACCTTTTGTCATAAATAGCTGGTTAATTTTTACTTCTATAGTTTCATTAGCTGAATAGAACTCGGTTTTAGATAGAGTTATCCACTTTTGAGAACTATAAAGCTTCACTCTAATAGGATTACCATGCTCTTCAATTATGTTTAAGCTAAAAGAAGGATCATCTATTTTGGATACTTCCCCGAAATCAATTTTATATGAATTTACATATAGGCTTAATTCTGGCTTGCTTGATGTTTTAAATTTTATAATATATGGAGTTTTGAGGATTCTTCTGTTAACTGAAATCAGGCAATTTTCTAAACTTTGTATATATAGAGCATAAGTGTAATTTGGCTTAAAATATTTATCAGGAGAAAGGATTAAAGTGTTTTCCTCTCTATCATATGAGAAATCTACTCCTATCTTCTCATTATCTTTAGCAATTATTTCGAAACATTCTTTTTTTATTGCATTTGCAATTAAACCCTCATTAAACTTAACTTTGATTAATGTGTCTCTCGGAACTTCTTCTGTAAAAGATAGTGGCTCTGAAGCATCAATGATTAATGAGTCAAATTCAAATATAGCAGAATTATACACTTCCCTCGTTTCCATGTTTTGAACGAGGAAAATAACTTTATAATCTCCTATCTTTTTAAGTTCTTTTAAGGGAAAAGAAAATTCTATTAAAAAATTAGTTTTTCCGTCAAAATCAAGCTTTAGTCCAGAAAAGGAAGGGAAAACCTTTCTTGCAACGTAGTCATAAATACGGTTTTTTTCATATTCAATGTTACTTTCTAAAAGAATTGCCATAAAGCTTCCATTTATTGCTTCTTCGCTAAATTGTTCGATTTCAGCTTTTAGCTTTAACTCACTACTGTCAATAAAACCATCGGCATAGATACCAAGTTTTGGAGGGTTCGTGAGCAAATCTTTAACAATTTTTTCAAACTCTGGATAACTATTTTCATCCACTCCAACTATCTTTTTGCTACCATTTATTAAAACTGTCGGATAACCACTAACCTTATAGTAAACTGCCCTCTCTGGAACTTCTTTCATTGAGAGGTCGTCCTGGTTATGATACCTTATGTTTAATATTCTATCTCCAAAGTTTTTCTTTAGTTCATCGAAAACTTCATATGCATAGTGGCACCATCCACACCATGTAGCAGTAAAAGTCTCTAATAGCACATTTTGAGATTTATTTATGACATCGGGGTATAAGTCCTTTGGTATTCTCTTAATTGTGTAATTCTCTTCTGAGTTTACTAAATTTAGTGGAGGAAGTAAGATTAATATTATCAGTAAGAGGCTTAATATTGTTTTCTTCATTTATACAATCAAAATTATCCCTAAATCCTTAAATTTTACCATAATAGAAATATAACTAAATTTTGAAATGTTCAAAATTCTATATATAAATTTATGAACAATTCGGTGTAGTGCCATTCCCTCGAAAGGGGGAATCCAGAAATTTTTTAAAATTTTTCCGCATTTGTTAGTGAAAGAATTCTCATTTTTACACCACTTATATATATGGAGGTGTCTTGCTTCTTTCAAATGAGACAAAATCTCACTCATAATTAATCAGTAGCTCCAAAACTTAACTTCAATTTTAAATTATATTCTTTATTTATAATTTTTCTACTTTCCGTATTTTAGTTATTTTTAGAGAAAAGAAATGGATCCCCGATAAAAGATTTCGGGGATGACGGTTGGCAGACATTCGGGGATGACGGTTGGAAGACATTCAGGGATGACAGTTTGGTGGTTTTCGGGGATGACGGTTGGCAGACATTCAGGGATGACAGTTTGGTGGTTTTCGGAGATGACCTTCTACCCCGTCATCCTGAGGGAGTGTCTCCTTAACGACCGAAGGATCTCCTCGTTTTGAAGCGTAAAATACTGAGATTCCTCAGTACATGTGCGATAATACCGCACTTCGGAATGACGAAGTGCGAGACATGAAGATTCCCTCGTGACAAGTGCGACAATACCGCACTTTCAGAATGCCGAAGAAACCCAAGGATTCAGTAAGAATAAAGAACGTCACTACCACCCCCGTCATCCTGAGGGAGCGTATTTTGCGAGCGAAGGATCTCCTCACTACCACACGGTCGTTCTGAGCGTTAGCGAAGAATCTCCTCATTTAATCTTTTCAGTGTAGAACAGACATTCTTGTCTGTTTTTTATTTTTTATTCACACCTGGATTTGAGACATGCATTGGTAAAAAGAGGAGACCCTTCATCGCTGAAAAGATGCTTCGTAGGGTGACTATGTAGAAATGGTGGTGTTTAGTTCTCCAAGATTAGGACCATAAGAAATACTTACCTTTAAAGGTACTGACAATAACTTTTGCCCATTTATTGGTTTAAAAACATTTTCCATTTCTTCTCTTAATATTAATGACAACTCCTCTACTTTATTCAAAGGAGAATCAAAAATAAGTTCATCGTGAATCTGTAAAATTAAATAAATATTGCTTCCTTTTAATCTTTCAGCTATTTTTACCATTGCAACCTTTATAATATCAGCAGAGCTACCCTGAATAACAGAATTTACAGCCAATCTCTCTCCAAGTTGCCTTACAGTTTTGTTTTCACTTTTGAGTTCCGGGATACTTCTCTTTCTACCTAATATTGTTTCACTGTAACCATTATTTAAAGCTAAAGAAATTGCATTATTTATGAATTCTTCTACATTTGGTAGTGCTTGAAAATATTTTCGAATGAAAGATTCGGCTTCTATATTAGAAATTTTTAGAGCTTTCGCTAATCCAAATGGAGACATACCATAAATAATCCCAAAATTAACAGTTTTAGCAATTCTTCTCATTTGAGGAGTTATTTCTGAATCATTATTCAGTCCAAATATTAGTTTTGCAGTACGGCTATGAATATCAGCTCCCTCAGAAAATGCTTGAACTAATACTGGGTCTTTAGAAAAATGTGTAAGAACTCTTAAATCAATTTGAGAATAATCTGCACTTAATATCACTCTATTATTATCCCTTGCAATAAATGCACGCCTTATTTCTTTTCCTAAATCCTCACCAGTAGGAAGATTTTGCAAATTTGGATTAATACTTGAAATCCTACCAGTTGCAGGTCCTGCTTGCACAAATGTTGTATGAATGAAAGGTGAATCCGAGAGTAGAGATAAGAATGGCTCTACATAAGTATTAAGTGATTTTGTAAGCTCTCTATACTTAAGTATCAATGGAATTATAGGATGAACATTATATAGTTCTTCTAAAACTTCGGCTCCAGTTGAATATCCAGTTTTTGTCTTCTTTTTATTGTAGGGTAGATTTAATTTCTCAAACAATACGAATGAGAGTTGCTTGGGAGATGAAATATTAAATTCGGTATTACTTTCCTTAAAAATGCTTTCTTTAACCTGGCTGATTTCCTTATTGAGCCTACTTTCAAGATTTATTAATACTTCACGGGAAACTTTAAAACCAACTTTTTCCATATCGTAAAGGACATACAAAAGCGGCATTTCTAAGCTTTCAAAAAGGTCGTATTCTTCTAAGCTAATTAAATCATTTCTAAGTTCATCAAAGCATTTTAAAACTGCTTTACCTTTATCACCTTCGAAGGAAGCCCCACAATAATCAATCAAAAAATTATTTATATCATAACTTTTTGCATTAGGCTTTAAAAGAAAATATGCAATTTGGGCATCGAAAGTATTTTTAGGCTTAAAATACAGAGGAGCATCTAGCCTATGAAGAATTTCCTTTAAGTCATAGGTAATCTTGACAATTTTTTCATCTTTTAAAATATTTAAAAGCTTATCTTTGTTAGACTCGAATAAGTTCTCGCTGTTACTTTCAATATCAAATTCAAAGGATTCCGCTAAACCTGCAATTTCTAAAGAATTCTTTGTTAAAGGAATGATAGAAATAGTTTTTTCCTTTAGAATGTCTTCAAAATTATTTAGTGGCTTAAGAGTGAGGTTGTCATCATTAAACTTTTCTTTTGTGATCCTCTTTAAGATGCTATTAAATTCAAACTTCTTGCTTACATTTATAAGAGAATCTTTATTAATACCATTAAATTTAAGATTCTCGATATCTATTTCGATAGGAACATTTTCATTTAATTTAATCAAAGAAATATTTGATTTAATAAGGGCTTCATTCTCTTTAAGTTTTATTGATATCTTATCAGAACTATTAAGAGCAGAAAACACACAATCAAAATCTTTTAGTAATTTAACAGCGGTTTTGGGTCCTATGCCAGGAACCCCTTTAATGTTATCAGAAGAATCTCCTATAAGAGCTTTATACTGAACAAATTGGATTGGATTCACTTCATACTCTTCTATGACTTTCTCCTCATTAAAGTAGGTGACTTCGCTCACTCCTTTAATTGGAGCTATAACTGAAATTAAGTCATCCTTTACAAGCTGAAGAAGATCCCTATCACCTGTCAATATAAGGGTTTTGAACCCTTTATTAAAAGAGACTTTTGTTAGAGTTGCAATTATATCATCTGCCTCATAGCCATCTTTCTCAAGATAAGGAATAGAAAGAGGTTTAAGAATTTCTTCTTTTAAAAGATTTATCTGCTGAGCAAGAGATGATGGGAGTTCAGCCCTTTGAGCTTTATACTCTTCATATTGGGCTTTTCTAAAAGTTTCAGCTTTCGTATCAAAGCAAACAGCTACATAATTAGGCTTAAATGTGTCAACTACGTTTAATAGAATGTTTAAAAAACCAAGAAGCCCATTGGTGGGAATATTAGTTGATGTTTCGAGAGAAGGAAGAGCATAAAAAGCTCTATAGAGAATACTATTCCCATCAATCAGAAGGAAGACTTTCTTCAATTACTACTTCCTCTTCTTTAAGCTTATACCCACCAAATGTTAGCCATTTCCCCCAATACTCATATGTCTCAGCAAGAAAAATAATAAATAGAATAACTAAAGAAACAGAGAACAAAAAGCCAAAACTCATTATTGTTAACCCTTCTTTACCGACAGTTATTCCAAAGAAAGGAAAATCTAAAGCAGCCTGCATAAAAGCAGCAACAAAAAGGTTACCTGTTCTCATATATAAATATGTTACAAATAATCCATAAAAGAATATAGTGTATAATGTACTTGAAGATATAATAATATTGCCAGCTGTTCTAAGTCTTATATATCCTACTAATGTAAAAAATAGAGCAACAAAAAGTGCTGATATTATTTTCTTGAATATAGTATTAACTTTATCAGGAATAACTGAATAGAATTTATTCAGCATATATCCTCTTGCACTGAACTCCTCGCAAATTCCAACTATTAGCCAACTTCTTATTAAGTTAGAGATATAATTTGCATTTACAATAGGCATAGAAATATAGAGTGTTCTTGGTTCATAAAATATTGAAATTGTTACTGGCAAAATTATATATAGTCCAGCGAGAGATAAAAGAGCAAATGCTAAGCCTGGTAAAATTCTATTTAAGCTTATACCGATTGAATTAAAATCCCAGTCATCAAGCTTTAAGAAAAAATAAGCTATCACAAACATAACAATGTTTGGTATGGCACTCATAAATGTTCCTAATATCCCCGCTGGATCGATTTCTGCAAATGTTGCTATAAACCTAACAAGTAAAAAAGACAACCATGGAAATAAAAGAATTGCCCCCATATACAAAACAAGAATTAAAATCTCTTTAAGTCGCTCCATTTAGACTCCTTTTCTATTAATAGCAGCTAACCAACAATTATTGATATTATTGATACTACGACGCTTATAAGAATAGGTATTAGAAGTCCTAAAGTCCATTTAAGGTTAGTATCAATCTTTTGGTCAAGGGAATCAAATTTACTGGTGAATCTTTGGTCAAGTTCTCCCATTTTAGTATCAATCTTTTGGCCCAAATATTCTATCTTGGTATCTATTTTTCTGTCTAAATATTCTATCTTGGTATCTATTTTTTGGTCTAAATATTCTATCTTGGTATCTATTTTTTTGTTGAGAGAAGCTATATCTCCTGTAAATTTTTGGTCTAAAGAGTCAATTCTGTCGGTAAACTTTCTATCAAGGGAATCTATCTTAGTATCAACTTTACGGTCCAAATCCCTATAAAGTTCATGCATTTCATTTCTCATATCTTGAACAATTACTTCAACATTTGATAACCTCTTATCAATTTGTTCTAATGCACCTTCTAACTTCGCTGTTCTTTCCTCTAATGTTGAATTGGTCATATATATTTAAGCAATCCTCCTTATTCCACTACAATGAACAAACTAATCCTTGTACGAGAGAGAAATTACTTTTTCCTCGGTGAATTTTTTTACATAATCTGGACCTCCAGCTTTTGTGTTTGTTCCAGACATATTGTAGCCCCCGAATGGTTGAACACCTACTAAAGCACCAGTGCAGCCCCTATTTATATAAAGATTACCGCAGTATAATACATCTTTTGCTATCTCAATTTCTAAAGGATCATCAGTAAATATGGCACCAGTAAGCCCATACTCTGTTCCATTAGCTATGTCAACACCTTCCTCAAAACAGCTGCAAATATCTCCACTTGAAACATCGCAGTCCTTATCACCATAAGGTATTACAGTTATAACAGGACCAAAAATCTCTTCCTGTGCAATACGAGCTTGATCATTTTCTACAAGAATCACAGTGGGCTCAATAAACCAGCCATTACCTGCTGAACTAACAGCGTGTCCTCCACAAATAAGTTTTCCACCATCTTCTTCAATACCAATTCTTATATAATCAAGAATTTTTTTGTAAGAAGCTTCATTTATTACTGGTCCTAACCAATTATCAGGATCAGTCACATCTCCTATCTTAATTTTAGAGACCTTTTCTTTCACCTTTTCGAGGTATTCATCTAAGTGAGCTCTATGAACAATATTTCTCGAGCCAGCTGAGCATTTCTGCCCTTGATAGCCAAAACCAGATTTTACACAAGCATCAACTGCTTTATCAAGATTTTTATACCTTTCTGAAATTAGTATGAAATCCTTGCCACCCATTTCAAGATAAACTCTTTTAATCCACTTCTGCTCAGGATTATGCCTTGAGGCAAGTTCATTAATGCGTAAACCTACATCTTTAGAACCTGTGAATGCAACAAATCTAATATCAGGGTGCGATACAAGATAATCACCAATTTCTGAACCACTTCCTGGCATTAATGTAACAACTCCCGAAGGAATGCCTGCTTGTTCAAGTAGTTCCATAAATTTAACTGCGCAAACTGGAGCATCGCTTGAAGGTTTAAGTATAACAGTGTTCCCGGCTACAATTGAAGCAAGGGTCATACCACCAAGAATTGCAATCGGAAAATTCCATGGAGCAATAACTGCACCAACTCCAAGAGGATAATAGCGAACAGTATTATGCTCTCCATAAATAGGTGTAAGCGGATAATTCGGGCTATCAAGCTCAATTGCAGACCTTGCATAATACTCAAGATAATCAATAAGCTCGGCTACATCGCCATACGCCTCAAGCCAGTTTTTGCCGACCTCAAATGTAAGCCATGCGGAATATTCCATAATTCTGGACTTGAGTATTTCTGCTGCATGTAAAAGATATTCAGCTCTTCCTTCAAATTTAAGTGAACTCCACCACTGGAAAACCTCCCATGCATTATCTATAGCTGCGTCAACATCTGATTTAGCGAACTTTGGCACTATACCAACAACTTCATCCCATTTAGAAGGGTTGTGAGATATAATTGTATCATCACCAATTGGCGCTCTACCATTAACTGTCCAGCGCCTCCCTAACTGTTCATAAACTTTCTCAATACCCTCTTTTCTATACCTTTCTCTATTTTCAGGTATTGAAAAATCAAGATAAGGAAAACTTCTGTATTCTTCAAGCATAAATTCCCCTCCCTAATTTAAAATTTTATCATATATGAAAAATATACTTTCTTAATAACACAAAGTCAAATAATATATGGACGAATTTTACTTATGAAAAGAGGAAAAGCTCCTTTAATCTTTAAGAAGAAACTCACCCCCCTCAGGATGACCGCACTGTATGTGGAACTATCATTTAATTGTTTAAAAAGCGAATAACAGGACAGGAGCGTAGAAAGGCCTCCTTGAATGTATTTATCGGTAATCCAGGCCAATTTTTGTTTTTACAATCATTATTAATAATTAGTATAGTCATTCATTGCTATTTAAATACTGAGACCCTTCGGTCGCAAAAAACGCTCCTTCAGGGTGACGGGGTGGGGGCGTCAACCCCGAAATCTTTTATAGGGGATCCAAATTCTTTTTTTGCTTTTTGGATTCCCGCTTTCGCGGGAATGACAAGAATAATCGCGGGAATGACAAGAATAATCGCGGGAATGACAGAAGAATCGAGGGAATGACACGCCAGGTGAACATTGCGAAGCAAAATATGCTCCCCCAGGAAGACAGTGGATAGGTGTCATCCCCGAAATCATTTATCGGGGATCCAGAATCCTTTTTCTTCCTGGATTCCCATTTTCATGGGAATGACTCTTTATCATTCTGAAGTGTGTATTTTGCACACAAGTCCTTAAGGAATCTCCTCACCAACACGCGGTCATTCTGAGCGTTAGCGAAGAATCTCCTCATTTGTATTTTCGTAAAGCAAACATAAAAAATGTCCGCTACTTTTCTTTTTCATTCACATCTGGTTTTATGCACAAAATGAAGAAAAAAGAGGAGACCCTTCGTCGCTGGGAAGATGCTCCTCAGGGTGACAGGGTGGGGGTGTGGAAGACCTTTCGTCGCTTGGAAGATGTTCCTTAGGGTGACGGGGAAAGGTATGGGTTATCCTTCAGTCACTTAATGATATGCCCCTCAGGGGCTAATGCGTTGTTTTTAAAAAATCGATTATTAATGCACCATGGAAGAGAGAATCCTTCGGAAGCAAAATATTCTTTTTGAGGATAACAACGCTGTAAATAAACATTTCAAAATGAAAAGAAAAAGAGAGAGAGAACAGATATCTGTTCTCTCTCTTAGGATTTACTATACTACTCCCACAAGCCAGAATTATCAATCAAGGTAAAGACGAGTAATTACTACAGTTCTTGTTTTCTCATTCCAGTCAACAGTGGCTCCAAGTGCTTCGGATACAAATCTTATTGGTACAAAAGTTCTGCCTTCTTTTATCTCAGGCGGTGCATCAAGATTAACAACCTTATTATTAATAATGGCTTTGGTGGAGCCTATTTGCATAGAGATTACTCTATCTCCTAAAGTAATATTAATTCCTTTTGTTTCTGGAACCCATACAACTTCTGCGCCAAAACCTTCAGCTATTATTCTAAGTGGTACAAAAGTACGCCCATTAGAGATATAGGGTTTTGAGTCGATCTTCTTAGGATTACCATCAACATAAGCAACATCGTTATCAATTTGAAGCTCGATAGTGGTTCTATGATAATTATCTATTTCAAATATCTTCTTCGCATAACCTTCAGATGTCCTTACATTTATTTCAATTCTATTTTTGCCATAAGAGACAGGGACGGTTGCCTCAAAATTGAATTCTATATATTTTGCATCAGGAATTACTTTTGCTTCTACTCCGTTTACAAATACCCACATTGCTCTGTTTGGATTATTCTCAGTTACTTTTTCTCTAACTACTTTACCTTTAACAGTAAACTCCTTAGCTTCAATTAATTTATCTGGTAAGTCAAGTAGGACCGTTAAATTAGCAGACGGTTTCTCAATCGTGATTACTTTTTTAGCAACCTTTCCAGCTGGATCCTTTGCAACTATTTCAAATGTTGTAAATGTTTCATAAAGCTTTCCAATATATTTGAATCTACCGTTTTCATCAACTGATACAGGTTCATTATTAATAGTAACAATAGAGCCTGGTTTTACTTTTCCAGAAATTATTACACTGTTTTCTTCAGGAATTACATCAAATGGATCAAGGTCAATAAACTGAGGAGTAACATCTTCTTCTACGCCTATTAATCTCGTTCCAGTAATCATCCCTTCCATCTCAGCTTTAACTACTATAACTCCCTTTGCCTTCGGAGTTACTGAAAATTCAGCTTTACCAGTTGCATCTGCAATCTTAGAGTCCTCTAAGCCAACTCCAGAAATTGTAACCTTTGCACCCGGAACTGGTGCTTTACTACCAGCTTCTTTAACATAAATTATTAACCTTCCTAATACACCTGATTTTAATACATCGTCAGTTCTTATTTCTATAGTTAATCCTTTTGCTACATCAAGAGAAGCTAATCCGCCAACCATATAGAAGTTTGGATAGATAAATCGCGAATTTCTGTTCCAATACTGCAGATATGCTTGTTTCTCGCCTATACCAGTTGGAGTATACGTAATAACAGTTTCTTTTGCTTTAGGATCAGTTGCAGAGGCGTAAATGTTTCCATAAATTGTTGTTTCATGTTGAGGACCAAAAATACTCTTTTCAGCAATGCTTTGAGGAAAATACTCTTCTCTATCTAAAACAATTGATGCACCCTCTTGAAGAGGTAAATCCCGCTTATCTGCAGGATAAGCTCTAATTAATATACTATTGCTCTTTCCATAGGATAAATCATAAGAATCTTTTGATAGAATATCTTTTCCTAAAGCAACCCCTGTTTCTGCATCATAAAGGTCGACTAAGGGAGGTTTAAGCTCTAAATATCTATTTGGCATTGCATCCCAGTCAAGCTTAAAGGTATAATCTCCTGTTGTAACAAGGTACTTATAATAATAAGAATAAGATTGCCATTTATTTATAAATCTTCGATCAGTATTTTGAGGAGATTCGGCATTATACTCAACAGGATTACCATATATGTCTGAGGAATATTCATTATTTGAATATCTATTATTACCAATTAAACCACCAATAGAAGCTATATCTTCAGCATAAAGGTAGAATGTTGCTTTACCCTCCTTGTCAAGATTAAGTGAATCTCTATAAGTTAATCTTTTATCATTATCGATATCAACAAAGCAATAACCGCCCTTATGAGGACTATTATAAATTGCTCCAAGTCCATAACCTATTTTCACAGAAGTTGTTGGATACCAATACCTCTCCCATCTATCAACCGCGGGTTCTGGATATATTAGATGTAGCGGATAAGTTTCAAATCTCCCATCATCCCACATCCAATTTCTTGTATTGTAATATGTCCAGTGACCATAATCAAAGAATCTATCTCCATAAAGATAGAGATAATTATAATAAAAAGCTCTGAACCCGCTTATGTAAATAATTTCTTTATTTATTTCATCAACTTTTCCATTTCTGTTATAATCAATACCCACCCGCAATGATGCAAAACTATCGCTTTTAGAATCTCCCCCTGAAATGAAGTAATAACTCTTTCCTGATAGTATATAAGTTGTGGCATCTGGTTGATCATAAGCCCATCCAAAGTTGTAAGGAGCTGTTGAAAGTATAGTAAATCGTGCTGTCTCTGTTGCGCTCCCGCCACAAACTGAAATATCACTTCCAGCACCTTTCATTGGAATCCCTTGAGCATTTTTAACATAAGCAGTTACCTTGTACAACCTATTGTCTCCAGCAGTTAATGCAAAATCAGGATCTCCTGGCACATCAAACTCTCTACCGGCTGAGTCATCAGTATTAACAACTTTATAAGAAACATCAGGAAGAACCACTTTTACAGTTGTCTTGCCAACGTGCTTTCTGTCAGGAGTAAAAACAAATACATCAAAGGCTCCTTCGTCATTGGCGCAGAATCCTTTAAATATGTACTTACCTTTATCTTTTTCTCTAAAATCAATTTCTATTGGAGCAAAAGGATTTTGGCCATCTGAATAAAGTGATTTATTACAAACAGAAGTACCATCATCATTTTGTAAATCGGTTCTTAACCAATAGTATTGAGGCAGTCGTGCATTCTTACCATAAAAATCTCTATTATCTGGGTGAGGATCAAAAATTAATTCATTCCAAATTGTAGTATCAGAAATAATTCTTTCTCCGGATGGATCTGGCACTCCGTACGATAAATCAACTGGATTACCTTCTTCATCTAAAACTGTTATTGTAAGAGGTGATTGTGGATCTACAAGTTCAGGAGTTGTGCCAGCAGTTAATGGCATTGGAGAAGCTGATACAATTAAATCATTGCTTGGTACAACATCAATTTTTGTTTGAGCAGATAAATAAACTTCGTGAGAGAATTGGTAAGGAAGATACACATCATAGAACGGAGTAAATCCTCTATCGTTGTTATCATCGCCGTACTTATAAGCATTAATAATAACTGGTATAAGCTCATCATCATTAATGACATGGTCTGGCGGTGAGATGTTTCCTTTTATAGGTCCTCCGCCAAAGTCAAGACCAACAGTTGTAATTTGATTGCCGAGGTTAGCAGAAAATTCAAAGTCGTAAATTCCATCATTTCTATTCCATGTTCTTGCATCAATTATTCCTGAAGTCCAGGTATTTGTTGCAAGGTCATATGTTCCACAAATTTCTGTTTCAAAATCTCCAAAGGATACTTTGCCATCACCGTTTGTATCATCTTCTTTATCATACTGGAAACCTAATTCAGTCTTTGTGCTACTTCTTGGAGGTCTTGTTATCCAGCCATCTCCTGCGCCATCGTAAGATTTTGTTCTTGGATTATATACTCCTCTATCCTGCCAAACAACAAGAACTGCATTATTGCACTCTTTTATCGTATCAGTATAGGCTGAATCATAACCTTTTGGCTCATATTCACCCAAAGTAACTCTTACCTTTTGATCAGTATCTGGTAAAAACTGAGTTTTATCAACTTTAAGGTCAAGAGCATGTACAATAAAACCATCTTCTTTTACACCACAACAATCTTCAAAAGTTTTGATTACGCCATTTTGAAGTTCAACTGTTATAGTAATTTTGCCTCTATTTATAGGAATTATTTCGTCAAAAACAAATGCATTACAGTGAGCATCTTGCATAGCTGCAGTTGTAAATCCTCTTGCCGGAGTATGGGTAAGTCGTGCATCAGGCGCTGCGAGAGTATAATTAAGTCTCTTATTGTATTGAAGGAGTGGATTCCAATCATTGTAAGTGTAGCTAACTCTATCTTCTACATAGACACGAGGATTAGTAATATTTGAAAAGTCACCAGCAGTTTCTAAGGGAGAAACTTCATAAAGCTGCCAGTTTGTGTCGTCTACCACTATCTCGCCAGAGTAATCATATTGCACAGGAACCCTTGAAAGCTCATTATACTTATTATACAAAGGCGTTATATGACCTTGCGACTCAATTCCAATTATTTTTGGTCGCATAAAAGGACCTTTTATTTTAATTCTCTTGATAAGTAAATCTGGTCTATTTTCGTTTCTAAAGAAACTGTAGTGTTCATTATCATAATTTTTAAGAATAAAGAACAAACCGTAGTCTGAAAGAGGATAAAATTCTGTTCCTAACTTTTCAAATTGTTCATATTGCCACTCTTTTGTATAGTCGTAATTGCTTGTAAATCTCTTCTTTGCTGAGCTTCTTGACCAGGCTGCTGGATAAGCGTTAAATCCAGACCCTCTGCCTGTATCATTAAGACCTACATCAGTTGAAACTTTTCCTTTCACTCTACCAGTATGAGTTTGCCCTCCTGTATAAGCCCTTAAGTCGGTTTGCCACTCAAATAGAATTGGATCATATCTTGACTGAATGAATGGCATAGGTGGAACTTCCATTCTGCTTAATGCAGCAGGTCCTTGATTGTAATTCACTTTTGAGTATTGAAGAGCATGATCTACCCAATTTATCTCTACAAAATTTAGCACTGGATCCGCTGGTAAAACATTGATTCTTACAGAACCGCAATAATCTATACCCTGGGAGAAATCTCTAATAAAGTAAGGTGGATGCAAAATTGATGAATTATAATCGTAAACCATTTCTTTTGAGTAAACTGTTATTTCAACAGGTGTTTCAGAAGTTATTGGTCTTGCAACAATCAA
>JBPOJC010000116.1:0-1764 GCA_052034135.1 Caldisericota bacterium
GTTACAACTACATCTATAGGAAGAATTATTTTCTTATCCAAAGACTTGCTTTTTTCAAATATCTCTTTAGCTACATTTATTTGGTCCTCTTCAACAAGAGATTTGCCAACTTTAACCCCCTTTGCTGCAAGGAACGTAAAAGCCATACCACCACCAATGCATATTTTATCAAGCTTTGGAAGGAGTCGTTCTAAAACTCCAATTTTACTTGATACCTTCGCACCACCCTGAAGTAGAATAAAAGGTTTGGCTGGATTCTCGAGTAGTTTACTAAGTTCATTAACTTCTTTCTCAAGCAAGAATCCGGCATAAGAAGGGAGAAAATCTGTAATTCCATAAACGGAACAATGTGCTCTATGTGCAGAACCAAATGCATCATTTACATAAATGTCAGCGAGTTCAGCTAATTCTTTAGAAAAAGTTAGATCATTCTTTGTTTCTCTTGGATCAAATCTTATGTTTTCAAGGAGTATTAAATCTCCTTCTTTCATTGATTCTACCTCTTTTTTAACATTCTCACTATAAATTTCATCAAGCTTCTTTATCTCTCTGCCAAGAAGCTCGCTTAATCTTTTAGCGACTTTATCAAGTTTAAAGTGAGGCTCTTTATCTTTGGGTCTTCCGAGGTGAGACACAATTATTACTTTCGCCCCTTTGTCTATTAAATATTTAATTGTAGGTAAGGAAGCAACTATTTTTGTATCGTCAAGAATGTTCCCATTTTCGTCAATTGGAACATTAAAATCATCCCTCAATAAAACCCTCTTCCCTTTTACTTCTGAATCTATTATACTTTTCATGGTTAGATGTCTCCCTGCTTTGAAATATAGTTAAGCAAATCTGAAATTCTTACAGAATAAGCCCATTCGTTGTCATACCAGCTCAAGACTTTTATAAAGTCCCCCTCTAATACATCCGTTGATAAACCATCAACTACGCCAGAATATGTGCTCCCCTTTAAATCCATAGATACAATAGGTTCAATAGTAAAACCAAGTATTCCTTTTAAGTATGTATTAGATGCCTCTTCAAGAACCTTATTAACTTTCTCTTTTGTCGTCCCTTTTTCTACAATACAAACAAAGTCGGTTATTGAGACAGTTGGAGTCGGGACTCTTAGTGAGATACCGGTTAGTTTTCCTTTCAATTCAGGGATTACTTCCCCAACTGCTGTAGCAGCACCAGTTGTTGTTGGTATTATATTTAATGCGGCTGCTCTTGCTCTTCTTAAATCTTTATGTGGAAGGTCTAATATTTTCTGATCGTTTGTGTAAGAGTGAACCGTTGTCATAAACCCTTTTTTAACTTTGAAATTATCATTTAAAACTTTTACAACTGGTGCAAGACTATTAGTCGTACAGGAGGCGTTAGAAATAACATTATGTTTTTTAGGATCATAAGAAGTTTCATTTACGCCAAGCACTATAGTTATATCTGCCCCCTTAGATGGAGCGGTTACAATAACTTTTTTAACATTTCCCTTAATATGAGTAGATGCTTTTTCTTTTGAGGTAAAAGCACCAGTTGATTCAATTACTACATTGATATCATCAGCCCATTTCAAATTATTAGGATCCTTTTCTGCTGAGACATAAATCTTTCTTCCATCAATTATTATATATTTATCTTCATATTTTACTTCACCCTTGTACACACCATAATTAGAGTCATATTTGTAAAGGTGAGCAAGAGTATGAGTATCAGTAATATCGTTTACTTGTACTATTTTTATCTCAGGGTAATTCTCCAAAATAGCTTTGCAAA
>JBPOJC010000074.1:0-12942 GCA_052034135.1 Caldisericota bacterium
AAGTTGTTGTTTTTAAAGTATGAAGGTAATAAATTGATGGTTTCAAGGAGGAAGAGATGAGAGGGATTAAGAAATTTATTGTTTGTATAGTTGTTCTTTTATTTCTTATTCCATTTGGCTTTATGGACAAAATTGGGGGTAGCATAGCTACTGCTGAACAGATGTTTTATGTTAGAGTGGATATTACAAACCCTAATCAAGTACAGCTTGTGGAAGACAGCGGAATGAACATAATCGAGAAATATTCTGCATATGTATATGGCAAAGCAACAGCTACTCAGTTTGAAACTCTTTTAAACAATAAGCTAATGGCAGTGAGGCTACCAAATAGTGACCCTGTCTATATAGCTGGTGAAGCACTCTACCCAAAGAATGATGATAGTAAAGAGTTTTTACTTTCAGACATTCCAGAAGGTTTAGGTGCAAAAGACCTATATGAATCCCCTGTTAAATACTATCTTGTTAAGTTCAAAGCTCCTTCAAAGAATGAATGGATTCAGGAAATTAGACTTAAAGGAGTGGAAGTTTTAGAATATTTTCACGAAAATGCTTATGTCCTTCGTATGGAGCCAAAAATGGCTGGGGAGATAAGTACAATTCCATATATCTCTGCTATGACTGAATTCCTTCCCTATTTTAAGCTTCCTCCGAAATTTGTAGTCAAAAATGAGTCTACTATGGTTTTTACGCTTCACTGGAAAGGTGTTAATTTAGATAAATTAAGATTTGACATAGAAAAATATACTGAAGGAAAAGTTGTAGGGGAAAGCGTTTGCGAAGATTTTTCATCATTTGTTGTATGGGTAAATATGATGAATATTCCTAATCTTGCAAAAATCCCAGATATCGAATATATCGAACTTATGCCTGACAAGTTCGAGGGAAAAGTGGATATTGCAAAGCAAATCATAGGGATGAATTGGGTTGACCAGGAATTTACGAGTGGGAATATCCCTGCCAGGCTCGACGGAAGCGGGGAAATTGTCGCTGTGTTTGATAGTGGACTTGACACCGGATATGTACCTGACATAAATGCCAATAATCCCGATTTTGCTGGGCGAGTCATAATGGGTGTAAATTATGGTAATTGTTCAAATTCTTATAGTACTTGCTATTATGGTGGTTACTATACACAGAGAGTATGCTGCCAGGGGTTTACATGGAGGCGTCTTTCTACAACGTGGACTGATTGGTGTGATGTATGGGGACACGGTACGCATGTAGCAGGAATAATTGCTGGGACTGGTGCAAGATCAGGCGGTCAGTATAGAGGAGTGGCTCCCGGAGCAAGGCTATTAATACAGAGAATAACAGGAACATGGAATTTATACGATTACAATAACCCAAGGCCAACTTATACGAACATATATCCACCACCTACTGAACTGCCTGCAAAAGCGCATCCCTGTATTGCAAGACCAGTGTTATGGGATACAGGTGGACCTGATCTTGTGAGCGAGGGCGTGTATAGAGATCATGTTCCATACAAATATGAACTTTCACCTCTCCCACCGGAGGAGATTCCTCCTTTAGGTCCTTACCCGAGTTTTCATGATGTTCCAAATGTAGCGGGAGAGGTTTATGGTCCAGCATTTGGTACAGCCGGAGACTTTAGACCAGAAGCAGGACTACCTCCAAGAACACCAGCTTACCCTTATCCAGCAGCAGGAGCTGCTGGTGCAGTTAACTGGGCAATGAATGATGCTTATGAACAGGGTGCAAGAATTATGAATAACAGCTGGTGGTGGTATTATTTACGAACACGCCAAGGTTATTCTCCTGACCCAGGTTCTGAGACATTCTCTACTTATGACTATAATATGATCTCAAAGTTTGTTGATAACTTCCAGTATTATCAGCAAGACTTCTTAACTGTCTGGGCTGCTGGTGATAACGGTAGAGATAGAGATAATAACGAAATAACAGACATTGCTAAAGATTTAAATCATGATTTAACTACAGGAGACCCATGGATATCCGGTGAAAACCAGACATTCTTTGCTCCTGCCCCAGTAAAGAATGGAATAACAGTTGGAGCCTGCGAAAACTATAGACCTACAATTAACCTTGTTTATGGTAAGAGAGGAGACGAAAATAGAGCTAATTTTGGTCTTTTCTTTAGGGATTCTGATTCAGTTTCAGGCTTTCCTCTTCAAACAGTAAATATTGGACAGGGCTATACTATTATAGAAAAGCCAGAATACTTTTATGCACCTAACTGGGAAGGAGTAATCAGGAGTGATAAAATAGCAGATGGTAATGCCCCATCAGATTTTCCAGATGAAGAATTTCCCGGACAAAAACGACCTCCAACAGATCCAACCAAGCCTAATTTTGACATAACCAATCCTGACAGTGACTACTGGAAAAATCAAACCGAAGATGAAACTGATGGTAAATTTGCTATGTGGGCATTGAGCACACGTGGTCCTACTTCGGATGGTAGAATAAAGCCAGATTTAGTAGCCCCTGGTACAATGATTATTGGACCTCTTTCAACTTATGCATCAAACAGTAGATATAGATTTCCTTTTGAAAATCAATATACAGCCACATCTCCTTCATACAGCCAATATGCCTATATGAGCGGAACAAGCACTTCCGCTGCATTTGTCTCTGGTGCTTCTGCAATTGTTAGACAATATTACAAGCAAATCGAGGGTTTAAACGTGGCACCTACTCCTACGGCTGCCCTGGTGAAGGCTACATTAATTCACGGTGCAACAAATATGGCAGAAAAAGATTATCCAAATCAATATGATATTATTGAAGAAAATAGATATGTAAATAAAACATATAGTGATGTAACTGCAAGACCTGACTTTAACCAGGGATGGGGTAGATTAAATGTTTACAAATCTCTTTTCCCTAAAGCTCCTAAAATACAAAAATATGACGATAATACAACTGGAGTTGATACAGATGTTGCTACATATAAGGTTTATGTTGATAACTTAGATGTTCCATTTGAAGCAACGCTCGTTTGGACTGACGAATCGGCTAATCCAAACTCCTGGCCAGTACTCAAACATAATCTTGACCTTGTAGTTGTAGACCCGGCAGGTTTAATCTATAGAGGTAATCAATTTGGTACTCCACCAAGCCAGGATCCAAATGTATCCGTGCCAATGGCGACTACAACTGATACAATTAATAATGTTGAAAGAGTAGTCATAAGAGAACCAAAAATGAAAGGTGAATACACTATAAATGTAGTCCCATCCAGTTTGCCAAAGGCTCCTGG
This sequence comes from Caldisericota bacterium, assembly GCA_052034135.1. Taxonomy (GTDB): domain Bacteria; phylum Caldisericota; class Caldisericia; order UBA6126; family JAGPKI01; genus JAGPKI01. The sequence continues at coordinate 3,245 of JBPOJC010000074.1, forward strand.
TGGTCCAGTAAAATATGCTCTTGTTTATTCAGGGGGATTTGCGGAAAGACCAGAAGAGCTTCCAATACCCTCTATGAATAAAATTGGCTTGGGCATTCTTGGAATTGCTCTTCTCTTATTTGGTATATTAGAGCTTAGAAAAGCAAGAAAAGCAGTAGCCTAAATAGCAAAAAATATTTAAGAGGGGGTTTAAAAGCCCCCTCTTTTTTATCTCATTCATTTAACCTCAAGCAAATATTTATATACTATCTTAAAAAAACATCAACTACTAAAGAATTAAAGAATTCAGTTTTTTAATAATCTTTTGTATTCCCGCGAAAGCAAACATTACCATATATGTGTTTCTTTGATCACCTTATCTAATAATTCTTTCTATATTCCTCATTACATGAATGCATGTATGAAAAAAACAAAGATATTAAGTCCTGTTCTTTTATCTCCATACAATCAGTTATTAATAAACCTAATAGATGAACAGTATACAAGGACACGCCGATCTATCTGTTCTCCCCGTATGACTGTATGGCTTAAATCACAAGGTTATAATGTTAATCATAAAAGGGTTAAGAAACTAATGAATATTATGGGAATAGAGGCAATTTACCCGAAGAGAAATCAAGCAGGGCAAATAATCAGAATAAAGTCTACTCTTATCTCCTTAAAGGCTTGACAATAATTTGACAGATATTAATATTGCACTTTTATATTTCATCTCAAAATCCAAATATTTAAAATCTAGCACTGGTTTACTGTTTTTACTATTCATCTGTTCACTTGATAGAATGTTAAGAAGTTCATCATCATACATATCTTTAATGATATCCCAACTTAATTTTGCTTTATTTCATTCTTTAATAATTAGACCTTTCATAATTAGATTGTACCATGAGATATATTACGTATGTTTTCTCCAACTCTAAATAATATTGGCAAAAATATACCATTTCTTTATTAAATTTAAGAGGTTTGTTGTTTGAGTTGTAATTTATTAGTATGTTAATATGGTCGAGTATTTCCGAAATATAGAATTGATCATGAAAATCTGATTAAACAGAATTAGTATTGAATGTTGATTCTGCCAAGAGGGGTATTAAAATAAATTACAGTAAAATGATAATCGTTATAGATTTGGTAATAAATTATTCAGGTTTGTCGAACGATTCAGTCATCTTTTTTTAATAGGTGCTAAAAATGAAAGTAGGAATACCAAGAACTCTTTTTTTCTATAAATTTTATCCTTTTTGGAAAAAGTTTTTTGAAGAGTTAGGTTTTGATGTAATAATTTCCGAACCAACAAATAAGGAAATCCTTGATTTATCAGTAAGATATGCGCCTTCTGAGGCATGTTTGCCAGTAAAATTAGCATATGGTCATTCTTGGAGTTTAAAGAATAAAGTAGATATGCTTTTCATTCCTCGAATCGTTAGTATTGAGCAAAAAGCTTATATGTGTCCTAAGTTTTTGGGTTTACCGGATATACTCAGGAATTCTAAAATTGACTTACCGTTCATTTTGGATGTTGAAATAGACAGAAGGAGTGATCCATTCAGCAGTTTTGATGCTTTCCTAAAGCTTGGAAAGTCCTTAGTTAAGGATCGAAGAAAAGTTCTTCATGCATATTTTTCAGCTCGTAAAGATTTAAAAGAATATGAAAGATTGCTCCATGAAGGTAATCGTTTAGATTATTTAATTGAAGGAGAAAAATATAAAGAAAGAAACGATCACCAAACTTTAAACATAGGAGTTATAGGGCATTCATATAACATATATGATCGATTTATAAATAATAGTCTTTTGGATAACCTCTCAAAACTCGGGGTAAATATATATATGATGGAAGAAGTAAATTGGAATAAGATTTTAAAGGAAGCAAATGTGTTACCTAAGAAGCTATTTTGGACATTAGGTAAAGAACTCTATGGAGGCGTTAGATATTTTACCAATAATAAGTGCATAGATGGGTTGATTTTGGTCTTTGCGTTTGGTTGTGGACCAGACTCATTAGTTAGAGAGCTTATCGAGCAAGATCTTATAAAGCCAGGAAGGATTCCTACTCTGTCATTGGTTTTAGATGAGCATACTGCTGAAGTTGGTCTTTTAACAAGACTCGAAGCTTTTGTTGATATGCTCCAAAGGAGGAAGAAAGTTGAAGATAACAAGCCCATCATTTGGTAATGCAGGAGTAGGAATAGTCGCCTTGCTAAAAATGTTGGATTATGATGTTGTGCCTCCACCTGTGACGACTGGCAAAACTCTCTCTGTGGGTGTGCAATATTCACCTGAATTTGCGTGTCTTCCTTTCAAGATTACGCTTGGCGGATATGTCGATTGTATAGAGAAAGGTGCCTCCACAATACTCATGCTTGGTGGTATTGGGCCTTGCAGATTTGGCTATTATGTAGAAGTACAACGTCGAATAATAAAAAGCATGGGATATGATTATATAGATTGGCTTATCCTTGATCCCGGCAAAGGAATATCAAATCTTTTATATACTGTTATAAAACTTTTTAATAGAAAGGGCTTTAAACAAATTGAAGAAGCCTTAAAGATAGCGTGGTTAAAACTAAAAATCATAGATGAAATTGAAATTGCAGCACAAAATGCAAGGCCTTTTGAGAACAAAAAAGGCTTAGTAGAAGAATATATGAATAATGCAATTAAAGAATTGGATAGTAAATTCTCAGAAAAAGAGATAAAAGAAGTACCTTTAAAGTTTAAAGCAAAACTTCCTAAAGTCTCCCAAGAGGAGCATAGCGAATTATTAAAGGTTGGTATTGTAGGAGAATTCTATGTCGTGCTGGATGATTTTGCAAATCTTGACATAGTTAGACATCTTGGAGAAATGGGTGTATTGGTTGAAAAAGCATTTTACGCTAGTGATATTGTTAAAGCTTACATACCAATTTTGCCAAAGGAAAAAAGGGAGGCTGAAATAATATCTCTGGCAAAACCATATATTAAAAGATTTGTTGGCGCAGAAGGTCAAAAAACAATTGGTTATATAATAGATTTCGCAAAAAGAGGATTTGACGGCGTAATTCATCTTTTACCCTTTACATGTATGCCTGAGGTTATAGCAGAGGGAGTAATACCGTGCGTTGTTGAAGATTATAATATTCCTGTTTTAACCATATCTCTTGATGAACAAACAAGTCAAGCAGGCATTATTACTCGCTTAGAAGCATTTGTAGATATGCTCAAAGTAAGAAAACTAAGGAGAAATAAATAATGAAATACCTTGGAATAGATGTTGGTTCTATTAGTACGGATATTGTAGTTATTGATGAAAACTTAAATCTTCTTTCTGGGCTCTATCTCCCAACAAGCGGAGATCCAATTGGTGCCGTAAAAGAAGGGTTTGCTATTCTTAAAGATGAATTCTCAACAAATGAGATTAAAGGAGTTGGCACAACGGGTAGTGCAAGATATTTAATAGGCGCAGTAGTTGGAGCTGACATAATTAAAAACGAAATAACGGCTCATGCTATGGCTTCCATAAATATTAAGCCAACTGTTCATACTATAATAGAAATAGGAGGGCAAGATTCAAAGCTTATTATAATAAGAGACGGAATAGTGGTGGACTTTGGCATGAATACAATATGCGCTGCAGGCACAGGTTCTTTTATTGATCACCAAGCGCAAAGGTTAGGTATAAAAGTGGAAGAATTTGGTGATATAGCAATCAAATCTAAGAATCCTGTTCGAATTGCGGGGAGATGTACCGTTTTTGCCGAATCAGATATGATCCATAAACAACAACTTGGTTATAGAAAAGAAGATATTCTGTTTGGCCTATGCGAAGCATTGGTAAGGAATTATTTGAGCAATATTGGAAAAGGCAAAGAGTTATTAGCTCCTATATTTTTTCAAGGAGGAGTAGCAGCCAATAAAGGAATAAAAGCAGCATTTGAAAAGGCACTTGGGGAAGAGCTTATCGTTCCACCAAATTTTGCTCTAATGGGAGCATTAGGAGTGGCTATTCTTGCAAAGGATACTGTAAAAAGTAACGCAGTAGAAACAAAATTTAGAGGGTTTAATATAGAAGAAAACAATATAAAAACGAGAGGATTTACATGTAAATCGTGTCCTAATTTATGTGAAGTAATGGAAATTTTTTTAAATAATAAGCTTATAACTTGTCTTGGGGGACGTTGTGGAAAATGGGAAAATATTGCTATTCATAAAACTTAAAATCTTATAAGTAATTATGACATGTTTTACATTAATCTTCTTTCACCTCAATGACTTTTTTTAAGCCTTCTTTTTATTAGCGTATAGTCTTTTTAAGTTTGTTGGTTTTAGGGTTAAGTCTATAAGGTTAAAGCTTTTGTATTTTGTTAATTATTTTTTGAATTAAAAAAATCTCATATTTCTTACTGATTTATTTCACTTTTTAAACTTTTTATTATAAAATAAATATAAAAATGGAGAATGTAAAATGGTAGATAATGTTTTAATATTTTCTATAATTTTGGTTGCATTTGTTATTCTTGCATTATTAATTTTACTTATTTTTATTACTGTTTATTTAACTAAAAGACTCTCTGAATTGTCAAAAGCAGTTACGGAGCTTGTTTCAACTCTTACAAAGAAAAGCAATGAACTATTAGGTCAGGCGACTAAAACATTGAAATCTGCCGAGAGCTCTCTAACTGATGAGAAAGATATGAAAACTCAGCGATTAATAAAAAATGTTTTTAGGGGGATTGCTTTTGCTTTAGAGATAGTTAGCATATTTAAAAAAACAAAAAAGGAGGAGAGTGAAAATGGAAAAGGAAAGAGGTAAATTTTTAATTGGTTTAACATTAGGTTTATTATTTGGTAGTATTACTGCTCTTTTGTTAGCTCCGCAGCCAGGTGAAGAAACGAGAAAGAAACTTGCTGAGAGCGGCGAAAAAATTAAAGAAGCAATAAACGAATTGTCTAATAAACTCAAAAAAGAACCAATTGAAATTGGTGATGAAAGAAAAAAAGAAGCTGAAGAAGAATTATAAGAAAAGAGTAAGATAAATTGTATGTGCAAATTATTTTTAAAAAAATATAAACAAGTAGCTGTTGTTTTTTTGATATTGTTTGTATCTTTCTCTATTATTTCTTGTAAAAACGAGCAAGCGAAAAAAGAAAATCCAGAAGAGATACATTCAGCAGGTGAAATCCTCATCATTCCAAACAAATTAGAAGTGAGCTTACAAAATATTGCTATCATGAAGGGTATAAAACTTGCATCTTCTCTTGATAATGCAAAAGAATTCCCCTTTGTTTATGTAAAGAAAAGCAAAGATGATACAAGAATCATAAAGATTAAAGAAGACGGCACAACCATTGATACAATCGTAGAAAGGGCAGACAGTAATCTTTATCAGAATGCTTATATTGTGGAAAATGGCGGAGATACAAGTAAAATAATTGCTCAATATGTTCTTTATACTGATGAATCAACCATTAAGCCAAAAAATCCTGATGAATCATTTGCAGTAGTTACTTTAACCCTGAAAAACATTTCAAAAAAACCAATTAATCTTAAAGATATAAAAATGACCATAAAGGGTGATGATAAGCAGGAAAAAGATTTAGATTTAATAATTTCAGATGTTATTTTAAGCTCATCTTTGCCAGAAGTTCTCGACAAAGGAAAAAGTTATTCTGTTAGGCTAATTGGGCTAGTTCCTTCTTCAGAGAAAAGTTTAATTTTTGATTGTTCAGGAAAGAAGTTCAAATGGGATATAAAGTAGTTTCGCTAATTTTATTAGTATGTTTTATGTTGATTTTACCTTTAGGTTGTTCGCAGCAAGAAAAAGCTGATGAGTATTATATAAGTGAATGGGTTAAGAAAACTTATGGACAGGATGCAAGAGTTACAATTACTGCTCAGCTGAATAGCTCATTCGCTGACATAAATTTGTATAGAGGCGTAATATCTACTGCAAATGGCGAAATAGATGGAATTTTCTATTTCAACACAAAGGACAAATCTGTAAACTTTTCAGAAATTCAATAAATTTCATCTTTAATTTAATAGTGAAACACTGAATTACATTTATCAAATTAATTATTTTTTAAATTCATTGCAAATACATTTTATCCGAAAACTAAGTTCGGTGATGTCGACTAATTTTCAAACAACAAATTCCACTTCAATTAATTTTTTCTAATATAAAGTTTCCTAAATAAGTTACATTATTATTTGCATTACATAATAGGGCAAATTAAAAATAAGGTGGTGCTCTATTATGAGAAGAAAAACAACTCCAAATTTAATTTTAACTGATGAGGAGAAGAAATTACTTAAAAAAGATTTCTTCTTCACGTAAAGAAAAACATTCAATAGTTAAAATAGCAAAATATCTTTTAGATTATTCAAATGGTGAAAGTGTATATTCAATAGCAAAGAAGTATGGTGAAAATCATCAAAAGGTAGAAAAGATTATTAAAAAAGCAATTTCCTATTGGAGTAATTACTTCCTTATCTGATTTACCTGGAAAAGGAAAGAAAAAAATAATTTCATAATAAGCAAGACTCTGGTTTCTTAATATCGCATGCACAAGTCCTAAAGAATTTGATCTACCGTTTGAAATATGGACAATGAGTTCACTTGCAAAATATGTTCGTGAGCATTGCGAAGAAGAAGGCTATCCAGTTTTAAATAAGATTCAAAAGGGAACAGTGCAGAAATTATTATCTAAGAGTAACATAAAACCACACAAGATAAAATATTATCTTAAGAGAACAGATTCAGAATTCAAAGAGAAGATGTGTAATGTCCTTCACGTATATAAAGAAGTAGAATTAGCAAAAGAGAATGACGGTAATATTATTGTTATCTCATATGATGAAAAACCGGGAGTTCAGGCAATAGGAAATGTTTATCCTGATTTACAACCAAAAATAAACAATAAGGAAATAAACAACAATAATTATAGTCGAATAAATGAAACAAATCGGATAAATGGAATAAATAAAATAAATAATAAAACTAAAGAAAGCACAATTCTTAGAGATTCTCATTACAGAAGATATGGAACTATTTCTGTTCTTAGTGGTATAGACCTATTAACTGGAGAAATTCATACCATTGTTAGAGATACACATAAAAGTGAAGACTTTATAGAATTTCTAAAATGCTTGGACAATTCTTATCCAAAGAGTTCATTAATTAAAGTAATTCTTGATAATCATTCTGTTCATACTTCTAAAGAGACAAAGAAATACTTAGAAGAAAACGCAGGAAGATTTGAATTTATATTTACTCCTAAACATGGTTCATGGTTGAATATAATTGAAGTTTTCTTTAGTAAATTACAGAGATGTCTTCTTAAAAACATGAGAGTATCAGATAAAGAAGAGCTTAAAGAAAGAATATTGAATTACATTGATATGTTAAATAAAGAACCTGTAATTTTTAGGTGGAATTGGAAATTAAATGAGATTAATATATGATGATTATAATGGAAACTTTATACTAGAAAGATGCTCCTCAGGGTGACAGGTTGGGGTCATTCCAAGCCGCCAAACTGTCATTCCCGAAATCTTTTATCGGGGATCCAGACCAATTGTATTCTTTTGTATTTTAGAGTAACAAAATTGTCATTTTTACCTCACTTACATATATGGAGGGATTTATATTTATTATTTTTGTAGGAGTATTTCTTCTGTGTCTGCTCCTAAACAGTCTGGATTCCCGCAATCGCTAAGAATGACACAAAAAAGGAGTTCCTTCGGTCGCAAAATACGCTCCCATCTCTTTTTTTGTCTTTCTGAGCGTTAGCGAAGAATCTCCTCATTTAATCTTTTCAGTGTAGAACAGACATTCCTGTCTGTTTTCTTATTCACACATGTATAAGGAAGTAAAAAGAGGAGACCCTTCGTCGCTGTAATGAGCGCTCCTCAGGGTGACAGGGGTGGTGGTGCGTCATTCCGAAGTGCGGTATTATCGCACATGTCCTGAGGAATCTCAGTATTTGTCCTTGTCATCCCCGAATGTCTACAAACTGTCATTCCCGAAAGTCTACAAACTGTCATCCCCGAAATCTTTTATCGGGGATCCAGAGCTTCATTTTTAAAATTCTTTTATTTAGGAGTGACAAAATTGTTGTTTTTACCCCACTTATATATATGGAGGGTTTGTTTCACATATTTTGCAGTAGGTAGAAACATGGAACTACCCTTAGTATTCTGGATTCCCGCTTTCGCGGGAATGACACAAAAGAGGAGTTCCTTCGGTCGCAAAATACGCTCCCATCTCTTTTTTTGTCATTCTGAGCGTTAGCGAAGAATTTCCTCATTTAATCTTTTCAGTGTAAAATAGACATTCTTGTCTGTTTTCTTATTTACACATGTACAAGGAAGTAAAAAGAGGAGACCCTTTGTCGCTTTCAGATACGCTCCCTCAGGGTGACGGGGGTGGTGGTGCGTCATTCCGAAGTGCGGTATTATCGCACACAAGTCCTTAAGGAATCTCAGTATTTGTCCTTGTCATCCCCGAATGTCTACAAACTGTCATCCCCGAAATCTTTTATCGGGGATCCAGATCAATTTTTGTTTTGATAGGTATTATAAAAGAAGGAGTTCCTTACGAAGCAAAATACAGATACGCGCCCTCAGGATGACGGGGATAGGGTCATCCCCGAATGTATTTATCGGGAATCCAAGTAACATGTCATCCCCAACTTGATTGGGGATCCAGACCAATTGTATTCTTTTGTATTTTAGAGTGACAGAATTGTCTTTTTTACCCCACTTATATATATGGAGGGATTATTTTCTTTTGTTATTTCTTCCGTCATTCTTAGCGATTGCGGGAATCCAGATTCTGCTTTCAAAAATTTATTTCTTTTTTCCTTTCTTTTCATTGACTTTTATAATTATAGGTTTAACTTATAGATTGATACAGTATTTAGAAGGGATTAAAGCTTTTGAAAATTTTAATGGAAAGGGAGTATTTTAATTTAAATGGCAAAGAGCAATTTTTATTTTGTTTCTTCCTTCCACAAGCAGAGAGAGAGAACAGCTTTAACTCCTCTCTAAGCCGAAACATTCCTATGAGGACTATGTTTAATTTTCAAAGAGTTATTATTTCTTTAATTCTTTCACTTCTACTTATTATTACATTCTGTATTCCTACCTCTTTTATTAAAGCTTTTGCTTCTCCGCTAAAAGGTATGGGTAAGATTTATCCTTTAACTCTTTCTACAGAGGGAAACGATAATGCAGGAATAAAAGGATATGATTATGAATATGCTTATCTTAAGACATCAGAATGGACCACTCTAATAGCAGATTTAGAAGATGGTAATTCTATGCTAAGGGTAGATATGTTTAATATACCAGGAACTGGAATTAATTTAGAATTTGGTATAACTTACAATTCATTTAATTCTTCCTTAAATATTGGATTAGGTAAAGGATGGACTTCTGATTTACATCAATCAGTTTATGAAGACCCACTTACTCATAATGTAACATGTGTGTCAGGTTCAGGAGCAAAGTTAATATTTGAGTATAATACTGAAAGCGGTAAGTATAATAGCCCTAAAGGTTTCTCTGGAGAATTAACAAAGAAAGGTGATGGAACTTATGAAATAAAGACAATTGGTAAAGAGAAACTAACATTTGATAATACTGGTAAATTAAGAAGAGTAGAAAAGTGTGGTGGAGGTAGCTATGAGGTAAACTATGATGCTTCCGGTAGACC
>JBPOJC010000110.1:0-7646 GCA_052034135.1 Caldisericota bacterium
CTTTTAGGTCAAAATGTCGATCATTATGGATATGACCTGCCAGGCTCAATTAATTTTTCTAAGCTTTTAAATGAAGTGGCAAAAATTGACAACATTAAGAAAATAGATTTTATTACATCTCATCCAAAAGATTTTGACATTGAAATAATTAACATAATGAAGGGGAGCAATAAGATTTATAGACACTTTCATTTACCAATTCAAAGCGGAGATGATAGAATCTTAAAACTTATGAACAGAAATTATAGTGTCAATGAATATTGTGAACTTATTGATAAAATAAGAGATAGTTTTCCCTTTGCATCAATTACAACTGACATAATCGTTGGTTTTCCATCCGAAGATGAATCGTCTTTTTTGAATACAGTGGAATTAGTTAAGAAAGCCAAGTTTGATAAGATTTATTTAGCAACTTATTCAAAAAGACCAATGACTAAAGCTTTAAAAATATATGGAGATGTTGATCCTTGTGAAAAGAAGAAAAGGTTAAATCATCTACTCTGTTTAGAGCGCGAGATTTCTACTAATCGTTCTAAAAGATTTATTGGAACCGAAGAAGAATTGTTTATAACTAAAATGCTCTCAAAAAATAAGTATTTAGGAAAGAACTTGGAAGAAAGAGAAGTTTTATTTTCTTCTATTAATGAGCTTCAAGCTGGAGATATTGTAAAAGTAAAGGTAACAGAATGTGATAAAACAAGATTAATTGGAAGTGCAATTTAGATGAGGTGCAAATTATCTTTTAATGAGATCGATAGTAAGATTTTAACTGAAGTTGCACCTTACTTTGATAAAATTAACAAGATTTACTCTAATAATTTTAGGAAAGTTTTATCATCTTTTATTGAAGAAAAAGTTGCTTCCCATCATCTAAATCCATCTTTTGGATATGGTCTTTTTGATTCAGGAACTGAAATAACCGAGAGAGTGTTCGCTAAGGTTTTTAATGCAGAGAGAGCCATTGTCCGTCCACAAATTGTTTCAGGAACACACGTTTTATTTTCAATTTTAAATTCTCTACTTCGTAGAGGGGACCTACTTCTTTCTATAACAGGAGAGCCATACGAGACATTGAAGGCATGCATCGGAACGATAAAAAATTATAAAGGAACGCTTCTAAATAAGGGGATCAGGTATTCAGAGATAAATCTCATAGGAAGAAATGTGTTTGATTACGAAGTAGAACTTATAAAAGATTCCAAAATAATTTGGATTCAGAAATCTTGTGGATATAGCGATCGCAAGACAATTTCCAATAGAGAAATTGATAGATTAATTAAGTTAGTAAAGTCATATAACCCAAACTGCGTTGTTTCTGTGGATAATTGTTATGGTGAATTTGTTGAAGGAGATGAACCAAGCGATTATTGTTGCGATGTATTAGGTGGTTCATTACTTAAAAACCCAGGAGGGGGATTAGCAAGAACTGGTGGTTATATTATTGGTAAAAGTAATATACTTGAGGAAATTAGCTCTAACCTTATTGCGCCGGGCTTAGGATTTGAAACAACTCCAAATCTTGGGTTTACAAGGGAGATATTACAAGGACTTTTTAATTCTCCAAATTGTGTAAATGAAGCACTTAAAGGAAATATTTATATCGCGAGATTTCTCGAGATTTTAGGCATTGAGTGCGAACCAAAATATTCTGAACCGCATTATGACATCATTCTTAAAATAAAAATGAAATCTGAAAAACTTTTTGATACATTTATGAATTTAATTCAAGAAGTGTCTCCAATTGATTCATTCATTACACCCACTCCATTTATTCAGGAAGGATATAGTTTACCGATAGTAATGGCTGGTGGAACATTTACTTCGGGATCATCAATTGAGTTTTCTGCTGATGGATTTTATACACATCCATTTAATATTTATTTTCAAGGTGGACTATATTTTGAACAATCCAGAATTTTAGCCGAGAAGTTATTTTATAGGCTTTAAAAACGAGCATTTAATCAAATTTAGGTGTATTTTGCTAAATCTATTAAATTACCTAAATTATCATAAAGAAAAATTGTGTCACCATCATTATTCCAAATTGCTTTATTGGAATTCCAGTATAAATCTGTTTCAGTATCTATACCGCAACCTGTGCGCACAATAACAGAGCTGTTCCCTTTAAGTATGAAAAAAGGAAAAATATATCTATGGTTTGCTAAATCAAACAAGCTAAATCCAGTCATATTAATTTCAGTTGAACCATAATTTGTAATTTTTACCCATTCATTATTTAGATTATTTTTGCCATCATAATTATGATCAGGTTGTATTTCACTTATTTTTAAAACTGTTGTTGATTTGCTCCACAAACCTAAACCATTTTCTTGAGCTTCTTTCTGTGCTTTCAGAAAATCAGCACTATATTTTGAATTTGGCGAAACTACGTATACAAAAGCCAAACCTTCTTTTACAATTTGCAAATTAATAAACAAATCATCTATAAATACGTATGCAAGTAATCTCCCGTTCCGATCGTACTTTTGTACATCATATTCCAGTCTTACATTCTTATTTTCAACTAAAAGCGAATTTAGTATTTTTGCTTCTTCATAAAAACTTTGACCTTCCTCAGGTGCATTGATACCAACATATCTTACCCTAATACCATTTTCTAATTCGATTGTATCACCATCGATAACTTTTTTGACCATAAATGTGTTAGATGCATTAGAATTAATAGTTTTTTTATCATTAATGTCAATCATATTGGTCTCATCATTCCATAATACTTCTTTATTTAGAGATTCTGCTATTGTTCTTAATGGAACAAAGGTTCTATCTGAATATATAAAAGGCTCTAATTTTGGATTAATCCTTTTACCATTAGCATTAATTTTTATGTCCCTATATTCTACAAGTATTGATTTATAGGTTATTTTAGCAGTTGCTGAAGATGTCACGAAACCTAACATAAATATTATAATAACCACAACAACGTTCTTAATATATTTCATTTTTAGCCCCCTTAATTAAGTTTATAAGTTTTAACCTATTTAAATCAATAAAATAAATAAGTTGTGTGTCTGTAATGTTCACTTTATAGACATACATAAATTATTATATAATTTTTTCTCCTTGTCATCCCCGAAATTGAAAAAGTATTATTCGGCGTAATTGTATTAAAATTTATAATTTTTTCTCCTTGTCATCAACGAATTCCACACAACTGTCATCGTCGAATTCCACACAACTGTCATCCTCGAATTTCACACAACTGTCATCCCCGAAATCTTTTATCGGGGATCCAGTATTTCTTTTTGTAAAACAGACATTCCTGTCTGTCGCTGTCATCTCCAACTTGATTGGGGATCCAGATCATTTTTTGTCTTTACAACATTCTGGATTCCCATTTTCATGGGAATGACATATTGTTGCTCTGGATTCCCGCTTTCGCGGGAATGACCCCTTTCCGTCATTCTGAGCGAAGCGAAGAATCTCCGTGTTCCCCCCTCCCGTCATTCCGAAGTGCGTCTTTTGCACACGTCCTGAGGAATCTCCTTAACTGTTTGATTCATTTTTGTTCCAGCCCTTCAATTAATTGAACATTTTGTAATAAAATTAAGAGTATGAATAAAGTATGCTATTTTTGTATATAATCGTTTTTATATTATAATAATCAAAAAACGATTAATAAAAAATGAAATTTATAAATAGAAAAGCAGAACTTAATGATTTAAAAAGAGTTTACGAAAAGCCCGGATCATCGCTTGTAATTATTTACGGAAGGAGAAGAACTGGAAAAACAACATTAATAAATGAATTTATTAAAAGAAAACCTGCTATATATTTCCTTGCTGATTTGCAAAGCGATATTTTACAACTTGATAGGATTAAGAACATTACTTCTGAGATTTTTAATGACAAGTTATTAAATACAATCAAACTTGAGACATGGGATACATTTTTCGATTATATTACAACAAAAATACAATTCGATGAGAAATTAGTCGTAGTAATAGATGAGTTTCAGTATTTAAGTAAAGTAAATAAAGCTATACCTACAATTTTTCAGAGAATTTGGGATGAAAAACTAAAAAACAAAAATATAATGCTAATCTTATGCGGTTCGATTATAAGTATGATGTATGATTCAACATTAAGTTATAGCAGTCCACTCTATGGAAGAAGAGATCTTCAAATTAAGCTCAATCCACTCACTTTTAGAGATTTTAAAGAGTTTTTCAATTCTAAAAATATCGAAGAAATGATAAATATTTACAGCGTTACTGGAGGTATTCCAAGATATATTGAACAATTCAGTCAAAAATTGGACCTATTCGACAACATTTCCGAGTATATACTGAACAAAAATAGTCCACTTTATTCTGAGCCAAAATTCTTACTCAGGGAAGAAATAGTAGACTCAACAACATACTTTTCTATATTAAGAGTAATATCAGAAGGTAGTCATAAGTTAAGTGATATAAGCAGCAGATTAATGATTACCTCAAAAAATATTACATCATTCCTGGATAAGCTTCGGGAATTAGAAATATTAGAAAGGATAGTTCCAGTAACAGAAGAAAATCCAGCAAAGAGTAAAAAGGGGCTGTATATAATAAAAGATAACTTCTTTAGATTTTGGTTTAGATATGTTTTTCCTTATCAAAGCTATCTTGAAATAGGAAATATAAATTATGTATTAGAAAAGATTAGAGCTGATTTTAATCTCTTTGTTTCATTCATCTTTGAAAATATATGTATTGAGCATATTCAAAATCAAAAATTGCCATTTGAAAAAAGAAAAGTTGGTAAATGGTGGGATAATAAAGACGAGATTGATATTGTAGTGACCGGGAAAGATGGTGTACTTTTTGGTGAATGCAAGTGGATAGAAAGAAAATTAGACCTAACAGATTTGAATAATCTAATAAACAAATCAAAAGTTGCTAATACCGGCTTAACCACTAATAAAGCCTACTATGCACTATACTCAAAGAGAGGTTTTACAGATAGGTTGCATAAGGAATCAATGATGAAAAATAATATCCTCCTCTTTGATTTGAATTCCTTTTGATTCCTTATTTTTTAAGGTGGGTCAATTTTCTATTTATTTTATACATTTAGAAGTTATCTTAATTTAAAGCCATTTTTTGTCATCCCCGAATTCCACACAACTGTCATCTCCGAACTCCACACAACTGTCATCCCCAAAATCTTTTATTGGGGATCCAATAGGTAACTTGTCATCTCCGAACTCCACACAAATGTCATCCCCGAATTCCACACAACTGTCATCCCCGAACTCTTTTATCGGAGATCCAGACCTTATTTCTAAACATACTTCTAAACTCTCTGGATTCCCGCTTTCGCGGGAATGACCGACTCTTAGTCATTCCGAAGTGCGGTATTTTCGCACACGCTTTGAGGAATCTCTGTATTGTCATCCCCGAATGTATTTATCGGGGATCCAGACCATTGTTTAATTGTAACATTATTTAATTGTAGAACAGACATTCCTGTCTGTCACTGTCATCCCCAACTTGATTGGGGATCCAGATTAGAAACTGTCATTCCCGAAATCTTTAATCGGGAATCTATATTCTTTTTTTCCTGGATTCCCGCTTTCGCGGGAATGACCCCTTTTCTTCTTTCCGAGCGTTAGCGAGGAATCTCCTCATTTGTATTTTGTCATCCCCAAATTCCACACAACTGTCATCCCCGAACTCTTTTATCGGGGATCCAGACATTATTTCTAATCATGGATTCCCGCTTTCGCGGGAATGACCCCTCTCCCGTCATTCTGAGCGTAAGCGAAGAATCTCCTCATCTGTCTTTTCGGTGTAAAACAGACATTTCTGTCTGTTACTTTTTATTAATGTTTGGGTTTATTTAACATGAGGATAAAAGAAGGAGACCCTTCGTTGCTTTTAGATACGCTCCTCAGGGCGACGGTGGAGAGGTGTCATTCCTCGCTCTTGTTGAATCATGAAGTTTCTTCGATATTCTTAAAGTCCAGCATCGTTGCACCCGTCACGAGGGAATCTCCGTGCCACCCACCCTGTCATTCCGAAGTGCGGTATTTTCGCACATGCTCTGAGGAATCTCCTCATCTTTCTTTTCGGTGTAGAACAGACATTCCTGTCTGTTACTTTCTTTGTCATCCCCGAATGTATTTATCGGGGATCCAGACCAATTTCTAATCATGGATTCCCGCTTTCGCGGGAATGACCGTCTCTCAGTCATTCCGAAGTGCGTCTTTTGCACACGTCATGAGGAATCCCCTCATCTTTCTTTTCGATGCAGAACAGACATTCCTGTCTGTTACTTTTTATTAATGTTTAGGTTTATTTGACATGGGGGTAAAAGAAGGAGACCCTTCGTCGCTGGAAAGACGCTCCTCAGGGTGACAGAGGTGGTCATCCCAGAATTCAATTATTAGTGGATTCACATTTCTTTTTAAACTTGAATTAAATAAATAGGTGCATTACAATTATAACACCATAATTTAGTATCATAAAGAGGTGTTATATGAAAGATACGATAAGCTTTACAGTAAGAATGCCTAAATATTTACATGAAAAGGCAAGAGAAATATCAAAGCGTGAAAATAAATCTTTAAGTGAAGTAATAAGAGAGCTCACAGAAGAGTGGCTAAAAAAAGAGGAAGAAAAACTTCTCTTCGATGCGTTTAGCTCTGCAGGCAAAGAAGATGTGGAATTTGCATTAATTGCACAAAAAGAAGTAATAGACCAAAATGAAAAATCCAAATAGATTTGAAATCTGGCTTGTTAATTGGAATCCTGCTCGAGGTTCTGAACAAGAGGGCATAAGACCAGCTCTTGTTGTTCAGACTGATGCAGGAAACACAAACCCGAACTATCCAAATACTATTGTTTTGACTTTGAGCACAAAAGGTAGAGACATACCTTTCCACATAAAGATTGAACCCTCAAAAATTAATGGTTTGAAAGATATATCTTTTATTAAATGCGAGCAAATATTAACCATTTCTAAAGAAAGACTCCAAGAAAAAATAGGAATATTAGAGGCAGGTTATACAGAGGAAGTAGAGAGGGCTTTAAAGCTGGTATTAGGATTAGTATCCTAAGTTTATCATTAAATTGTGCTTTAGATACTGGAACATATATTTCCGTTTTTATACTGAAATCCTTCGGTCGCGAAATAAAGATACGCTCCCACTTCTTTTCCGTCATTCTTTGCTCTCCTCCTGTCATTCCGAAGTGCGGTATTTTCGCACACGCTCTGAGGAATCTCCTCTTTTCTTCTTGTCATCCTCGAATTCCACACAACTGTCATCCCCGAATGTATTTATCGGGGATCCAGACCATTTTTCTTATATTACAAACATTCTTGTCTGTTTATTTTAATTCCCGAATATATCTGTAAGGATACAGAGAAGAGGAGACCCTTCGTCGCTTTCAAATACGCTCCTTCAGGAAGACGGGGGTGGTGGTTATCCTGAAGTGCGGTATTTTCGCACACGTACTGAAGAATATCAATATTTGTCTTCACCCTCTACGAAAAGGTAAAATAACATATCAATTCGCCATCCGTGTTCCCTCATTTAAAAATGTGGATGAAATTCTTTTTTCATTTCCTCAAGATAACTTTTCTTTCTGAAAGTTAACATCATTTATTTTATCCTGACAACTTATTTGTTCAACTTCTTTTCTTCT
>JBPOJC010000111.1:0-14543 GCA_052034135.1 Caldisericota bacterium
AAGTTGGGTTAAGATATATTTGATGTTAAATCAGTTTTGATTTAATAGTGTTTTCATTTAAGGAAATAGTTCAAGTGTCAAGCTATACAAAAATTAATAGAGATATATTGACTTGAACTAATAATTGCAGAATAATCATTAATGTATTATTAACTTAAAATTTTTTGATTTAGGCTGAAAGCAGAAAAAACATAATGGATGGACGGCAAGACAAAAATTTTAAAAAGGAAGAGGGTTATTGATATCGTGAAAAAAGGAAATGCAACAAAAAAGCAAAAATTATTAATTTCTTTAATTAGTTTATTTATTATGCTGACAGTTTGTAGTTGTTCAAAAAGTATTACAAATAATGTATCAGATGAGCCTTATAAGCTCGGTATTTATAACCAGGCTTTAAGCATTTTTGACGATTTTATAAAATCAAATCCAGAAGATAGTAGAGTTAAAGAAGGAGATATTATAGAGGAACTTAATCTTAAGAAGATCTCAAACAATTATTTTTTGATATCTTATAAAATTTCACCAATTCTTTCGCTTACAAATTACAATTATGCCTTGTTAGAAGTTAATAAGAATGTTTGCAAAATGATTAATTTAAATACTGATGATTATATAAGTGATGTCTCTTTTGATAATGGTTTTATTTTGTTTTATTGCGATGGGCGAAATACTATGAACGCTTTTAGAGATTTTCCACATAATTTCAAATATGATATAGAGAAAGGAACAGTAACAAAAGAATATGTATTTAGGCCTTTGACAGGCTTTGTTTCTTTAGGTAGTAGCGTAAACAAGATTGGCTTAAAAAGCATAACTGAAAAGGATAAAACTATTTTGTTTAGCTTTTCAGTAGTTAAAGATACTTTTCTTGCAGGTGGCGCTATTTGTCCATCTATAAAAATTGGATCAGAATATAGCAATCAGGAAAAAAATGAGATTTTAATTGATTTTGAAAACACTATTTTATTAAGTGAAGCAGAAGCTCAACTCTCAAAATTAAAAGAGAAAGACTATATAAAAGATGTAAAAACAAGGACTTATTCCGGGATGTACGATGAAATCCATTTGGTTATTTATTTTGAATTCGAAAATATTAAGGAATTTAGTGGTAAATTTGAAACTGGTGATAATGGGCTATTGGATTTCAGTTTGATTCTTAAATAAAGGAGACATGGAACTTATAAATTAGATTTTTTATTGAATAAATTGTATAATATATAGAAAAATTGAATATAGTATTAATTTTTAAATATCAAAATGGAATTCAAGTTTTTTTTGCTTTTTTAAAGAAGTTTTATATAATTTGTAATTTGTGTTTTTAAATGCATATAAAAGTGATAGGGAGAGAAAAGTCGTGGAAGATAATGTCATTATTCGCGATTTTAGCAAGGTAAAGTTACCAATTCAGCCTCCGGATTTATTGGAGGTGCAGAAAAATTCGTTTATTTGGTTTAAAGAAGAGGGGTTCAGAGAACTTTTGGATGAATTCAATTTAAGCGAGAGCTTGTCATCCACAAGTAAAGCAATAATCGAATTTGTCGATTATGAATTTATTGAACCTGCCATTTCTTCTAAGGAGTGTAAAGCGAAAAGGAGAACCTATAGTTGCGTTTTAAGGCTTACAGTTAAGATTACATTCAAAGATACTGGAGAAATAAAAGAACAAACAATTTCTGTCGGTGAGATTCCGTGCATGACAGAAACTGGTTCTTTTATTATTAATGGAGTAGAAAGAGTAGTAATAGGTCAGTTAGCAAGAGCACCAGGAGTTTATTTCGAGGTTGAGCCATCTGGGCGTGGCGGTGGATACATTCATAAAGCTACGATTATTCCTGATAGAGGTAGTTGGATGGAATTTGAAACTGACGCAGATGGCGCTACTTATATTCGTCTCGACAAGAAGAGTAAAAAGATTTTAGCAACAATCGTTTTAAGGGCGTTTGGTTTAGATGATGAAGACTTGAAAAGTGTGTTTACTCAAGAAGTTATTATTTCTATAGATCCAAAATCACCTATTTTTTTGGATGCAGTAGGGAAAAAATTAGCGGAAGATATTTATGATTATGATACAGGAGAAGATTTGTATAAAGCAGGAACTGTTCTCACCGCATCCGTAATATCCGAGATTTCAAAAATGGCAATCAATAGTGTCAAAATAGTTGAAGAAGGTGTCATAGAATATATAACAAAAACTCTTGCATTAGATGAAACACATACACCAGAAGATGCTAAAAAGTATATTTTTATGAGATTGCGCCCTGGTGAAAGATACACTCCTGAAAATGCTGATCAACAATTTAGAATGGTTCTTACAGATCCCAAAAGAAATGATTTAGGCGAAATTGGAAGATATAAAATAAATAAAAAACTTTCTCTTAATCTTACAGAAAGAACAATAACTGCACTTGATATTATCGAGATAATTAAATATTTTTCAAAAATCGATATAGGCGAAGGAAAGCCTGATAATAGGGATCATCTTGGTAATAAAAGAGTTCGCCTTGTAGGAGAACTTTTAAAAAATAGTATGAGAGTTGGGTTGTTACGTGTAGTAAGATTCATGCATGAGAAAATTGCTTCAACTCCAGAGGAAGAAATATCAGTTCAAAGCGTAATGAATACAAGGCCATTAATAGCAGCTGTAAATGAATTTTTTGGTTTGGGTCAACTGAGCCAATTTATGGATGAAACTAACCCAATAGCAGCACTCACTCATAAAAGAAGAGTTTCTTCTTTGGGCCCTGGAGGACTTCACCGTGAAAGGGCTGGTGCTGAAGTTAGAGATATACATAGCTCTCACTATGGAAGATTATGTCCTATAGAGACTCCCGAAGGCGAAAATGTAGGATTGATAAACTCTTTGACTATTTATTCCAAGATTGATAAATATGGTTTTATTGTAACGCCTTATTTACAGGTGAAAAACGGAAGAGTGCTTAGTGAAGAAGTTGTTTATCTGACAGCAGATGATGAAGAAAATTACTATATTGCGCAAGCCAATACTCCAATGGATGAGTCAGGAAATATTTTAGAAGAAAAGTGCGTTGTTAGATTTAAAGACGATATATTGGAAATTCCAAAAGAAGAAGTAGAATTTATAGATGTTCATCCAATGCAGGTATTTTCTGCTTCAGCCAATCTTATACCTTTTCTGGGACACGATGATGCCAATAGAGCATTGATGGGTTGTAATATGCAACATCAAGCAGTGCCTTTACTTTTTCCAGAAATTCCACTTGTTGGTACTGGTTTGGAGAAAAAAGTAGCTGTCGATAGTGGGGCTGTGGAGGTTTCAAATAAAGATGGTGTGGTTTCATACGTTGATTCAGCAAAAATAACTATTTCCTCAGTAGATAATGGCACCGAAACTGTTAAAATTGGGCATTTAAATAAGGAGTTATTAAATAATGTTCTTTTGAATGATATTCCTGAAGTTGCTAAATGCGGAGAAATAATAGATGGAGTTCTCCTTAATAAATTGTTCAAGAATAGAATAGAATCGGTTAAGCATTTTAAACCAGAAGAACAGGAAAAATTAGATGAGCAAAGAATTGAAAGATTAAGAGGCACTGTCATCCAGGTAAAAAATGACGAACTTATTGGAAATACAGCTGCAGAAACAGTTGTAAGAAAAACTGGTAAACCAATTGTTAAAGAGGGACAGAAAATAACAGACACTATTTTAAATAGACTCGTTAATGATAAAGTAGAAAAGATAAAAATTATAGATAATGATGGAAATATTTTAGAACAAATTGTGTTTGCAGAGAGACTCATACAGGAGGAAAGTTTACCTGAGGATAAAATTCTTATTTCTTCTGAACCAATTATAGATCCAATTTATTATGGAAAATTGCTTGATTCAGGTGTTTTAAATAAGCTTCTTGAAAAACATGTAAAAAGTGTAATCGTTATTGATAATAGTAAAATCAAAGAAAGTCCAGTTTTTATACTCAATAAAAAGCTTAATAACCCCGCCGTTATAGGAAAAGATATATTTTTAGGGCAAGAACTCATTGTTGAAAAAGGAAGTAAAGTTGATAAAAATTTACTTGTTAATTTAATCAATGCTGGAATAGAAGAAATTGAAATAGGCAAGAGTAGTGATCATGTCTTAGATAAATTTAGGAGAACAAATCAGGATACTGTTGTAAACAAATATCCTCTTCTTGCTGCTGGAGATTATGTTAAGAAAGGTGATCCAATAATTGACGGTGAAGCTTGCAAAAAAGGGCATCTTGCACTTGGTGCCAATCTGCTTGTAGCTTATATGCCCTGGAAAGGTTGGAATTATCAAGATGCAATAGTAATTAGCGAGAGACTTGTTGTTGATGATGTACTTACATCACTCCATGTTAAAGAATATAAGGTAAGCGTTAGAGATACTAAAGTAGGTCCGGAAGAAATAACAAGAGATATACCAAATGTTCCAGAAGATCAGCTTAGAAATCTTGATGAAACTGGAATTATTAAAATAGGTACTGAAGTAGGACCAAATGATATACTTGTCGGAAAGATAACTCCTAAAGCTGAAAGTGAGTTTACTCCTGAGATGAAGCTATGGAGAGCAATGTTTGATAAAAAGGGACAAGATGTAAAAGATTCCTCTCTTAGGGTTTCTCCCGGAGATCACGGGACAGTCATAGGGGTTCAAGTTTTAACGAGAGATGAAGAAGAAAATTTACCAATTGGAGTAAATAAAATTGTAAAAGTTTATATTGGTGAAAAAAGGAAAATACAAGTCGGCGACAAACTTTCTGGAAGACATGGAAATAAAGGTGTCATATCTCGAGTTTTGCCCATTAATGATATGCCGTTTCTTGAAGACGGGACACCTATTGATATTGTTTTGAATCCTTTAGGTGTGCCATCAAGAATGAATGTAGGACAGATTTTAGAAGCATTACTTGGAACTATTTCAGAAGAAAATGGCTTTTACAGTTATACACCTCCTTTTGTTGGTGCAAAAGTCGATGAAATTCTTAATTTTTTAGAAGAAGCCGGTTTTAAAAATGAAGGTAAACTTAAACTTTATGATGGATTGACTGGCAAACCTTTTGATGGCGAAATCACGATTGGTTATGCTTATATCATGAAACTTAACCATATGGTTGAGGATAAAATTCATGCGAGATCAACAGGTCCCTATGCTTTAATTACCCAGCAACCACTTGGCGGAAAAGCACAATTTGGTGGTCAAAGATTTGGAGAAATGGAAGTATGGGCTTTAGAAGCTTATGGTGCAGCCTATACTTTACAGGAGATGCTTACTATCAAGTCTGACGATACAGAAGGCCGCGTAAATGCATATGAAGCAATTTGTCAAAGAAAGCTTATCCCTCAAAGCAATAGCCCTGAATCATTTAGAGTTATCATTAATGAATTACAAGGATTGGGGCTAAAGATGGATTTAGTAAAAGAAGAAGAGGAGGAGGAAGAAGAAAGTTTAGCTACTATTTCATTTAAAGAAGGAGGAATTGAAAATATATAATGAAGAATTACTCAACCGAGAAGATTAGAAATATTGCACTTGTTTCACATGGAGGTGCAGGAAAAACATCTTTCGCAGAGGCTTGCGCTTATAATGCTAAAATCATTGAAAGAATGGGTAAAGTTACAGATGGAAATACTATTTCAGATCATGAACCTGAAGAAATAAAAAGAGGCATAAGCATTAATTTAAGTATAATTCCGATTGAGTGGAACAATACCAAGATAAATATTATTGATACCCCTGGTTATTTTGATTTTGTAGGTGAGGTTATTACTGCCTTAAGAGTTACTGAAGGGGCTTTAGTTTTCGTTGATGCTATATCTGGCATTCAAGTTGGAACAGAAAAAGTTGTTTCATATCTTGATGAGTTTGATTTACCATATGGAATAGTAATAAACAAAATGGATAGAGAGAATATCAATTTTGATGAACTTTATAGTTCTATAAAAAAGCAATTTGGATTGAAATGTGTACCTGTATACATACCTTATTTTGCAAATGGACAATTTGCTGGATTAATTGATATTATTAACGGAAAAACAATATTAAATGGAGGCAAAACCGAGGAAGTACCAGCTGATCTAAAAGACCAAATTAATAATTTATATGAAGAGCTTTTAGAAAATGCAGTAGAAGCCGATGATTCGTTAATGGAAAAATATTTAACCAATAAAAGTATAACAAAAGAAGAATTTATTATCTCTCTTAAAAGCGCAATAGCTTCACGTAAGGTTGTTCCAATTATGGTTTCTTCTGGAATAAACAATTTTGGAGTTAAAGAAATCCTAAATTTTGTTAGTGATTTTTTTCCTTCTCCAATTGATGGAAAACCCGTTAAAGCTCATGATATTGATTCTGACAAGGACATTGTAGTTGAACCAAAAGAAGATAATCCTTTAACTGCTCTTGTCTTTAAAACTATGACTGATCCATACGTAGGTCAACTTTCTCTTGTGAAAGTTTTCTCTGGCTTAATTAAACCGGATTCCCGAATTTTCAATTCTACCAAGAATGAAGAAGAGAAAATTACTCAAACCGCTATATTGATTGGTAAAAATCAAGAAATTGTTGACTCAATTGTTGCTGGAGATATCGGAGTACTTACTAAATTAGTATACACAAAAACGGGAGACAGTCTTTGTGATATCAATAGAAAATTAAAATTAGACTGGGTAAAATTGCCTGTTCCAAATATGAGAGTTGCTATTATTCCAAAAACAAAAAATGATGAAGATAAACTTGGAAGTATTATACCGAGAATACAAGACGAAGACCTTACTTTAAAGATAATAAAAGATGAAGAAATAAAACAAACAATTATTTATGGTATGGGAGATACGCATCTTCAAGTTATAGTGGAAAAGCTAAAGAGGAAATTTGGTGTAAATGTTGAATTAGTACCACCAAAAATTCCATATAAAGAAACGATTAAGAAAGGCGCAAAGGCAGAAGGCAAATATAAAAAGCAAACTGGGGGACATGGGCAATATGGTCATTGTTGGTTGGAGATTTCTCCTCTACCTCGAGGAAGTAATTTTGAGTTCGAAAGCAAGATATTTGGAGGAGCAATTCCTAAACAATATATTCCAGCTATTGAAAAAGGCGTGGTAGAAGCTATGCAAGAAGGTATTTTAGCTGGATATCCCGTAGTTGATATAAAGGTTGTTGTTTTTGATGGATCTTATCATCCAGTTGACTCTTCAGAGCTTGCATTTAAAATTGCAGCTTCAATGGCTCTTAAAAAGGGTCTACAAGAAGGCGATCCAATACTTCTCGAGCCTATTATGAGTGCAAAAATTACTGTTCCTGAAAGTTATATGGGCGCTGTCATAGATGACCTTAATACAAAAAGAGGAAGAGTAATAAATATCGATTCTTTGAATGGACTTAGTGTTATAAATGCAGAAATCCCAATGATTGAGATGCAAAGATATACAGCCGACTTAAACTCAATAAGTGGTGCAAGGGGTTATTTTGAAGCAGTCTTTTCTCATTATGAGGAAGCTCATCCAAAGGTTTTAAAATCAGTTTTGGAAGCTGCAAAACAAATCAATGAATAGAGAAGATATCTCTTTGTTTGTTAGGAGGAATTAATAAGTAATTTATGGCTAATAATTTAAATGTTGATTATGAAGCAATATCAATTCATTTAGCTTCTCCAGATGAAATAAGAAGTTGGAGTCATGGTGAAGTTAAGAAAGCTGAAACTATAAGTTACAGGAATTATAAGCCTGAACCTGACGGTTTATTCTGTGAGAAAATTTTTGGACCATCTAAAGATTATGAATGTCGATGCGGAAAATATAAAGGAAAAAGATATGAAGGTGTTGTTTGCGATAGATGTGGAGTAGAGGTCACAAAATCGAAAGTTAGAAGAGAAAGAATGGGGCACATAGAACTTGCAGCTCCAGTTGCGCATATATGGTATTTAAGAACAGTTCCGTATATTTCATTGTTGCTTGATATAACCTCTAAAACACTTCAAGAGATAGTCTATTTTGTTAAATATGTGGTTATTGATCCTGGAAATACTGAATTAAGGAAATGTGATACTTTAAGAGACGATGATTATAGGGAACTAAAGGAAAAGGGATACGATTTTGTTGCCAAAAAGGGGGCAGAGGCTATAAAAGAGTTACTTGCTGATATTAAGCTTGATTCTCTTTTTACTTCTCTTAAAGGAGAACTTCAAACCTCTTCTATTCAGAAAAAAAATAAGCTTATCAAGCGAATTGGAGCAGTTCAAGCATTTTTATTAAATAATAGAAGCCCTACTGATATGATTTTCACAGTTATACCAGTTATACCACCAGACTTGAGACCTCTTCTTCAGCTCGAAGGTGGAAGATTTGCAACATCCGATCTTAACACTTTGTATCAGAGGGTTATAAATAGAAATAATAGACTTAAAAAACTTATTGAAGTAAATGCTCCCGATATAATGATTCAGAACGAGAAAAGAATGCTTCAAGAAGCAGTCGACGCTTTATTCGATAATAGTAAACGAGCACGACCTGTTGTTGGAACTGCTAATAGGCCACTTAGATCTTTAAGCGATGTTCTTAAAGGAAAAGAAGGCAGGTTTAGACAAAATCTACTTGGTAAAAGAGTTGATTATTCTGGAAGATCTGTTATTGTTGTTAACCCCGATCTTCGCCTTGATCAATGCGGCTTACCAAAAGAGATGGTTTTAGAATTATTCAAACCATTTGTTATGGAAAGGCTTGTAAGTAAAGGTATTGCAAGAAGTTTAAGATCAGCAAAGTTAAAAATTGAGAAATTTGATCCTGCCATTTGGTCAGTTTTAGATGAAGTTATAAGGGATCATCCAGTTCTTTTAAATAGAGCACCAACACTTCATAGGCTGGGAATTGAAGGGTTTAAAATAATGCTTTGTGAAGGTAAGGCTATTCAGATTCCTCCCCTCGTTTGTCCTCCTTTTAATGCTGATTTTGACGGTGACCAGATGGCAGTTCATGTTCCACTTTCTATACCAGCTATAGTTGAAACAGAAACTTTAATGATGTCATCAAGGAATTTTCTTTCTCCAGCCAATGGTTCTCCTACAATGTCTCCAATTCAAGATATAGTTTTAGGAGTTTATTATATGACTCTTGATCTTTATGATATGAAACCACTAAGTTTATTTCATAGCCTTGATGAAGTTGTAAGTGCATATGAGCAATCTGCTGTTAGACTGCATGATAAAATTAACGTGCTCTTAGACGGCAAAACAATTGAGACGACTGTTGGAAGAGTTTTGATAAATGAGCGGATAAGAAGGTTAATTGTAAGTAAAGAAAAAGATGTGACTCAATTCAATTATTATAACGAAACTTTTACTTCAAAAAGTATAAAGCTATTAATCAAAAATTGTTATAATTTGTATGGGAACCAAGTAGCTGTTGATGTAGTTGAAGAGATAAAAAAACTTGGTTTTGAATATGTAACTCTTCCCGGAATTACAATTGGACTTAATGATATGGCTTCTCCCCCTTCTCTTGATAGAATTGTAAGAGAAGCTGAAGAGAAAACTGATAAACTTAATGAAGCATTTAATCAAGGGTTATTATCTGATGAAGAAAGACACCAAAAAATTGTAGAGACATGGATGAATGCAACTAATGAAGTTAGAAAGGAATCTTTTTTGAACTTTCATAAAAGTAATCCACTTCATATGATGGTTACTTCTGGCGCAAGAGGAAATCCTGCTCAGGTTAACCAGATGGTTGGTATAAGAGGTTTAATGTTAGACCCAACAGGTAGAACAATTGAATATCCCATAAAAAATAATTTATTAAAAGGATTGTCTGTTCTTGAATATTTTATATCAACACATGGTGCGAGGAAAGGGCAAGCCGATACAGCACTTAAAACATCAGATTCAGGTTATCTTACGAGAAGATTAGTTGATGTGGCACACTCTGTTGTTGTTAAAGAGGAAGATTGTGCTCATTCTACAAAAAGAAAAGAATATTTAGCTGGGAAAGTAATAAAACCTTTATCTTTACAGGTTGTAGGCCAAGTAGCAGATGCAGGTATCATTAATCCCGAAAATGGTGAAATATTAGTCAAAAAAGGTGAAATTATCTCATATGATGCTGCAATGAAAATTGATGAATGCGACATCGAAGAAGTAAAAATAAGAAGATTTGTTGAAGGATTTGAAGTTTCAGAGATAATCGAAGAAGGAGCTGTAATTGAAACTTTTGAGGAAAGAATTTTGGGTAGAACCGCAGCTTCTGACATAAAGGATTCAAATGGTAAAATAATTGTTAAAATTGGTTCGGAGATAGACGAAAAAGCTGTAGAGAAGATTAAAAAAGCTAAAATTAAAAAGGTCTCAATTAGATCTCCTCTTACTTGTCTATCAGAAAAAGGCATCTGTGCTGCATGTTATGGCAGAGATCTTTCAACAGGTAAAAGAGTCATAGTGGGTGAAGCAGTTGGTGTTATCGCTGCTCAGTCAATAGGAGAACCAGGCACTCAACTTACGCTTAGAACATTCCATTCAGGAGGTATTGCAGCATCTGATATAACGGGTGGATTGCCTCGAGTTGAAGAAATTTTTGAGGCAAGACGACCCAAAGGAGAAGCATATATTGCTGAAATAGGTGGAAAGGTCTCAATCAAACAAGAAAGAGATTCTAGAATTTTAAAAATTATTTCAAGTGATGGCGAAGAATTTGAATATAACGTTCCATATTCATCACAATTACTCGTAAAAGATGGAGATATTGTTGAAGTTGGAGCTCAACTTACACAAGGGTCATTAAATCCTCATATTCTCTTAAAAACAAGAGGCAAGAAAGACACTGAAGAATATCTTATTTCAGAAATCCAAAAGGTATATAAGTCTCAGGGTGTTGATATAAACGATAAGCACATTGAGATAATTATTCGTCAGTTAATGAGGCGTGTTAGAATTAAAGAATCAGGTGATAGTGATTTCTTGCCCGGCGAAATTTTGGATAAAAATATAATAGATGAAGCCAACAGATATCTAATAGCAAAAGACGCAAATCCAGCAACTTATGAAATAGTATTGCTTCGACTTACAAAAGCTGCTTCTATAAGCGAGAGTTTTCTTTCAGCTGCATCCTTTCAGGAAACACCAAGAATACTTGCTGAAGCAGCAATAAAAGCAAAAGTAGATTTTCTTGAAGGGTTAAAAGAGGCAGTAATTGTTGGACATCCTATTCCTGCTGGGACAGGCTTAAAAGAATATAGAAAAAAAATTGGAGTAAAAACTACATCTGAATTATTTGTAATACCAGAAAAGGAAAAAGGTAATGAAATTTTTACATAATATTTTAAATAACAATAGCATTTTTTTTAAAAATATTGACATTTGTATTTTGTTTCAGTAGAATTGAGTTTTGTGCTAAATTGAGGTGATTTTATTTTGATGAATAAGTTTTTAATGTATGAATTTATAAAATTTAGTTTTTGTGTCAGTAAGTCAATTATATTGCTTATTGATGAATTATAATGATATTTTAAAAGAGGTGATAGATGCCTACCATTAATCAATTGATACGAAAACCGAGAAAGCAAGTTAGGAAAAAGTCAAAAACAAGGGCTTTAGAAGGATGTCCCCAGAAAAGGGGTGTTTGTACAATTGTACGAACAATGACGCCTAAAAAACCTAATTCTGCATTGAGAAAAATTGCAAAAGTAAGACTTACTAACGGACACGAAGTTAGTGCTTATATACCTGGAGAGGGGCATAACTTACAGGAACATTCTGTTGTTCTTGTAAGGGGAGGGCGTGTTAGAGATTTACCAGGAGTCAGATATCACATAATTAGGGGTGTTTTGGATGCAGCTGGGGTTGAAAATAGAAAAAAATCGAGATCGAAGTATGGGGCTAAAAAGCCTAAATCTAATGTTAAAGGGTAGATGATATGCCAAGACGTAAATTAGTAACAAAAAAAGAATTATTACCAGATCCAATTTATGGAAGTGTCCTTTTTTCAAAGTATATAGGAAAATTACTTAAAGATGGAAAAAAAGAGCGCGCAATGAAAATATTGTATAAAGCGTTAGAAGAAGCCGCGGCTAAGTTACATAATAAGCCTGTAGAAATATTAGAAAATGCGACAGAGAATTGTAGACCGCTTGTTGAAGTGAGGGCACGTAGAATTGGCGGTGCAACTTACCAGATACCTATGGAGGTACCTTATGAAAGAGGGGTTACTCTTTCTGTAAAATGGATTGTTACTTCAGCTAAGGGAAAGAAAGGTAAACCAATGTATAAAAGACTTGCTGAAGAATTTAGTGATGCTGTGAACAAAACAGGTACAGCTTACAAGAAGAGAGAAGATACTCATAAAATGGCTGAAGCAAATAAGGCTTTTTCTCATTTTAGGTGGTAAAAAATTGTGCAAGAGGATGTAAATTTAAGTGTCAAAAACAGTGAATTTAGAAAATTTTGATAAAAATAAGATGATGGATCAGATAAATTTAAAACTATTAAGGAATATAGGTATTATTGCTCATATAGATGCAGGTAAAACTACTACAACAGAGCGTATATTATATTTCACAGGAAAGATTAGAAAAGCTGGAAATGTTGATGATGGAAACACGACTACTGATTGGATGGTTCAGGAGAAAGAGAGAGGAATCACGATTACTTCAGCTGTAATAACATGTAGTTGGAAGGATCATAGAATAAATATTATAGATACACCGGGCCATGTTGATTTTACTGTAGAAGTGGAAAGATCTCTCAGGGTTTTAGATGGAGCAGTTGCCATCTTTTGTGGTGTAGGTGGAGTTGAACCTCAGTCTGAAACTGTATGGCATCAAGCTGATAAGTATAAAGTACCACGAATTGTCTACATTAACAAGTTAGATAGGGTTGGAGCAGATTTTTATAAAGTGGTTAATGAAATAAGAGATAAGCTTGGAGCCATCCCGATAGTTATGCAAATTCCAATTGGAACTGAAAATAATTTTTCTGGCATTATTGACCTATTAACTATGAAAAGTTATATATATCTTGATGATAGTGGAGAAAATATAACTTGCGGTGATATTCCTGGGGATTATGTTGAAATAGCCAATATTTATAGGCAACATTTAATAGAAGCTGTATCTGAGGTGGATGACGATATACTTACAAAGTATATCGAAAGTAAAGAAATTTCAGTAGATGAATTAATTTCTGCTATAAGAAAAGGTTGCTGGAAAAATATATTCTTCCCAACTTTTTGTGGCTCATCTTTTAGAAATAAGGGTATTCAGCAACTCCTAGATGCAATAAATGAATATTTACCTTCACCTATCGATATACCACCAATAACTGGTATAAATCCATTAACTGGTGAAAATGAAATTAGACTCACAAGCGTTAATGAACCTCTCAGTGCTCTTATATTCAAAGTAGCAGCAGATCCTTTTATTGGATCTTTAGCTTTTACAAGAGTATATTCGGGCAGCATTAAATCGGGCTCTTATGTTTATAATGCAACAAGCAAACTCTCGGAGAGAGTTTCGAGAATTGTTAGATTACACGCAAATCATAGAGAAGATGTAGACGAAATTAGTGCCGGCGATATTGCGGGTTTAGTCGGTTTAAAGAGAAGCGTTACAGGGGACACACTTTCTGATAAAAATAAACCAATAATTCTTGAAGCTATAAGTTTTCCAGAACCTGTAGTTTCTGTAGTAGTAGAACCTAAAACAAAGGTAGATCAAGATAAGTTATCGCTTGCTCTTGGCAAATTTGCTTTAGAAGATCCTACTTTTAAGTATAAATTTGACGAAGAAACCGGACAGACAGTTATATCTGGAATGGGCGAACTTCATCTTGAAGTGATTGTTGATAGATTATCAAGAGAATTTAATATATCAGTTAATGTTGGTAAGCCAGAAGTAGCATATAAGGAGACAATCCTTAAGTCTGCGATTGGTGTTGGTAAACACATAAAACAAAGTGGCGGAAAGGGTCAATATGGTCATGTAGTTTTGGAAATTATGCCATATAAAGATGGTAAATTTAAATTTGAAGATAAAATTAAACAGGGAGTGATTCCAAAAGAATATATACCAGCTGTTGAAGAGGGAGTTAAATACGCGCTTGAATCTGGAGTTTTGGGTGGATATGAGGTTGTAAATGTTCAGGTTAACTTAATAGATGGCTCATTTCATCCAGTTGATTCTTCAGAGTTAGCATTTAGAATTGCGGCTTCGAAAGCTTTTCAAGATGCAATGAGTAAAGCTTCTCCTATACTTTTAGAACCTATAATGAGAGTTTCTATAATTGTTCCTGAAAATTATCTTGGTGATGTAATGGCACTTATTAATTCAAGAAGAGGCAAAATTATAAAATTTGAATCAGTAGGAACGACGCAGGTTATATATTCATCTATTCCGCTTAAATCTATGTTTGGTTTTGCTACTGAATTAAGATCCATTACTCAAGGAAGAGGAAGTTATACTATGGAATTTGAAAAATATGAGAGAGTAACTGATTCAATATTATTATCCACAAAGGGAGGAAATAATGGCTAAGCAAAAATTTGAAAGGACTAAGCCCCAT
>JBPOJC010000025.1:0-5467 GCA_052034135.1 Caldisericota bacterium
ATTTTTGTTATCTTGGGGGTGCGAATGATATTCTCATCACTGTCACGAAAGTATTTGATAAATCTTTCGTGGAGAGCCCTTTATCATTGGTTTAACATACTCCAAAGCTAAAATCAAATGTAAAAGCTATCTCCTCGAAAGAGTAAAAAGGAGATAGAGAAAAAGTGAAAATTGGAATTATTGGTGCTACCGGTTTAGTAGGCCGTACTCTGATAAAAGTTTTGGAAGAGGAAAACCTCAGTATAGATGAATTAAGTTTATTTGCTTCATGCAAATCTGCAAATAATGTAATATTATTTCATAACAAAGGGCTATATGTTGAACCACTCAGTTCTGAGAGTATATCTAAAAAATATGATTTTCTTTTCTTCTGCACAAACTCTTCTATTTCTGAGACTTACGCAAAAGAAGCTGCTAATATTTGTCCAATTATTATCGATAATTCTTCTGCATTTAGAAGAGTGGATGGTATTCCACTTGTTATTCCTGAAATAAATGGACACATCATTAAAAAATATAAGGGAATAATTGCAAATCCAAATTGTTCAACAATACAAATGCTTAAGGCTATTTACCCTATTTATGTTAGGTATGGCATAAAGGAAATTGTTGTATCGACTTACCAAGGAGTTTCGGGTGCTGGTTTAGAGGGTGTTTTAGCTTTAAAGAACAAAATAGCAACTGGAGAAAAAGATGCTGTTTTCCCAAAAGAGATAAATGAAAATGTAATTCCCTTGATTGGAGAAATAGGTAAAAATGGCTTTACTGAAGAGGAGAATAAATTAATTTTTGAAAGCAGAAAGATTTTATCTGACCCCGCTATTAAACTCTACCCAACAGCTGTTAGAGTTCCAGTTGTTGTTGGGCATTCAGAATCTATTTTTTTAAGAACAAAGTATGATATGGATCTAAATGAAATAAAAGAGCTTTATAGTAATTACAAAGGAACAATTTATTCAAATGAATTAATCACACCGAAAGATTGCGAAGGAAAGAACGATACATTTGTTTCGCGATTAAGAATTGTAAATGGAAATGAAGCTTTAATGTGGGTCGTTGCAGATAATTTAAGGGTTGGTGCAGCATATAATGCTTTTAATATTTTAAAATATATTTTATATGGAGGTTAGAATTATGTTTAAAGGTGTTGGTACAGCTTTAATTACTCCTTTTAATGAGGATTTTAGTGTGGATTATGTCTCTCTTAAAAGGCTTGTCGAATTTCAGCTTAAAAGTAATGTTGATGCTTTGATTGTTTTAGCTACAACTGGTGAAGCTCCTACGATTGAAATAAATGAATTCGAAGAGATTGTTTCATTTGTTATGAATGAAGTTAATGGAAAAGTCCCTGTAATTGTTGGAACTGGAACCAATAATCCAAAAAAAGTATTAAAACTTAATAAAATCGCAGAAAGTCTTAAAGTAGACGGACTTTTAATTGTAAATCCTTATTACAATAAAAGCACCCAGAATGGATTGGTCGAGTATTATAAATATATTTCAGAGCATACTATCTTACCAATAATTCTTTACAATGTGCCCAGTAGAACTGGAATGAATATTACTCCTCAAACAATTGTTAAAATTCACAGTCTTTGCCCCAATGTGATAGGTGTTAAAGAAGCAAGCGGAAATATTTCACAAATTGCGGAATTAATGGCAATTAAGCCTGATTCTCTAAATGTATTTTCTGGGAATGATGATCAAACACTTCCTATTATGACGCTTGGTGGATGTGGAGTAATATCTGTTGTTTCAAACATTTTTCCGTCTGAATTCAGAGAATTGACGCATCTAATTCTAAAAGAAAGAATTAGTGAAGCACAGACAATAAACAACAAGCTTCTTAAAATCGCAAACCTTTTGTTTGTTGAGACGAACCCCATGCCTGTTAAATATGCAGCTTATAAATTAGGTTTGTGCAAAAACTATCTACGTCTTCCGTTGATTCAAGCTTCAAAAAGTACAGAAAATTTAATTGATGAAGAATTATCAAAGTTAGGTGTATTATAATGACTGAAATAATAAATTATGGACTTATTGGATTTTCAGGAAAAATGGGAGAGGAGATTTCAAAACTTTTTTCTGAAAAGGGTTACATTTGTACCTTTAAAAAGAATTCAACAATTGAGGAGTTAGACAATACAAGAAATATTGATGTAATAATTGATTTTTCATCTCCAAATGCCTTAGCTGATTCTATTAAATATTCTAAAGATTTTCAATCTCCACTAATTGTTGGGACAACAGGTTTAACTATAGCTCAAATTGAGCAACTTAAAGAATTATCAAAAAAAGTACCAGTTGTTCAAGCATATAATTTTTCAACAGGAATACAACTTCTAATTAAAATAGTAGAATTAACTAACAGTTATATACCTGACTGGGATATTGAAATAGTTGAAACGCATCATAACCAGAAGAAAGATAAGCCTTCTGGAACTGCTCTTATGCTAAAGGAAAAACTGAATAACGATGTCTCGATAAGTTCTTTACGAATAGGTGGCATACCAGGTGACCATAAAGTAATTTTTGGTAGTTTTGGTGAAATTTTAGAACTATCTCATAGAGTAATCTCAAAAAGAACTTTTGCAGAAGGAGTTTTAAAAGCCACGCAATTTATTAAAGGAAAAAAATGTGGCTTTTACTCATATTCACAAGTCCTGTTTTCTGGAGAAGCTTTGAATGAGCAGTCTTAAAGATACTCAAGAACTTATAAAAATAATATCATCTTCAAAGAAAAAGACTCCAATAAAAGTTTATATTGAGGGAAATTTCGAAAATGTAGATTTTGGTAGCAGCATTGATTTTTATGGAGCTAATTCTTTTGGAGTTATGTTTTGCGAGTATCAAGATTTTCTTGCCTTTAAGGAGAAATACCAACAATCTATTTATAAATTTAAGATTGATTTAGATTGTAGGAATTCTGCAATATCTTTAGCAGATTTAACCAAATTTAATGCCCGTATTGAACCAGGAGCAATAATACGTGATTATGTAGAAATTGGTGATGAAGCTGTGATAATGATGGGAGCAGTAATTAATTTAGGAGCAATTATAGGTAAAAAAACTATGATTGATATGAATGCAGTAATAGGTGGGAGAGCTATAATTGGGGAAAACTGTCATATTGGTGCTGGAGCAGTGATAGCGGGAGTAATAGAACCACCAAGCGCAAAACCAGTTATAATTGAGGATCAAGTTTTAGTTGGAGCAAATGCTGTGGTGTTAGAAGGTGTAAGAGTAGGTAAGGGTGCTATAGTTGGTGCAGGGGCTGTTGTTACCAAAGATGTGGAGTCTTTTACGGTTGTCGCTGGAATACCTGCTAAATTTATAAAAAGAATAGACGAAAAAACTATTTCGAAAACCGAGATAATTGATGAGCTGAGGAATCTATACAAATGAAAATACTTGTTCAAAAGTATGGAGGTAGCTCTCTATCAAATACTAATAAGATAAAGCTTATATCAAAACGAGTTGCTGATAGAGTAAAGGAAGGTTATAAATTGGTGGTAGTTGTTTCTGCTATGGGAAATACAACAGACCAATTGATAAACTTTTCGAAACAGATATCAGTTGATCCACCACCAAGGGAGTTGGATATGCTTCTTGCCACAGGGGAGCAGGTTACTGCTTCACTTTTGGCTACGGCGATTAATTGTTTAGGTTATAAAGCACGATCTATGACCGCTTTTCAAGCTGGAATAAAAACTACAAATGATTTTACTGATGCCAGAATTAGCCAGATTGATTCAGTTAAACTAATAAATCTTTTAAACGATCATGATGTGCTGGTAATTACTGGCTTTCAAGGAGTAAATGATGAAGGTGATTTAACAACTCTTGGGCGTGGAGGCTCAGACACAACAGCTGTAGCTTTAGCAGCGTCTTTATCTGCTCCTTGTCAGATTTACAGTGATGTAGATGGAATTTATTCAATTGATCCGAAGTATTATCCAACTGCCAAGAAAAGAGAATTAGTTTGCTATAACGAAATGATAGAAATGGCAAGTCTTGGGGCAAAGGTTTTAAGTAGTAGAAGTGTCGAGATTGCCAAAAAATTTAATGTTCCAATCTATTGTGCATCATCAAATTCTAATGAAAGGGGAAGTTACGTGGTTTCAGCAGATCAAATAATAGAAGAACCTCTTGTGACTGGTTTAAGTGTGTGCAAAAATCAAACTCAGGTGACAATTTATAACCTTCCGCTTGATTCAGAGATTGTTTTCTCTATTTTTAATGAAGTGTTCAAACAAAATTTCAATGTTGATATGATTTCTTTAATTCAAACTGAATTAAATTTACATTTATCTTTTACGCTCCTTTCTTCAAAGAAAGATAGTCTTAATCCAGCCCTTACGAATCTATGCGAACAATATAGCGATTCACGAATAGAGTTTAATGAAGGTTATTCGAAAGTTTCAATAGTAGGAATAGGTATGAGGTCAAGCCCTGGAGTGGCTCAACGACTATTTAAGGTTTTAAAGCCTTACCATATCAAAATGGTTACCACTTCTGAAATTAAAATATCATGTCTTGTTAGAGAAGAAGACACTGAAAAAATAGTTAAATGTATTGCGGAGGAATTTGATTTATAATGCAGGATATTTCATTAATTAATTCTATTTCTTCTAAATTTGATACACCTGTATATATCTACTGGGAGGAAATAATAATAGAGCAAATACAAAAGATTCTTAATCTGTTTTCTGGAATTAATTTTTTCCCTACATATGCAGTTAAAGCAAATTCTAATCCCAAATTATTAGAGTTAATTTGGAAAAATGGTTTTGGCATGGAAGTTGCTTCAATAGGTGAATTATTTGGAGTTACGAAAGCTCATATAAAACTGAAAGATGTTATATGGAATAGCAATTGTAAAACTATGGAAGAGATGAAATTTTTCTTAGATAGTGGTGTTGGGAGAATTAATATTGATTCTATCGAAGAACTTAAGGATTGGATAGAACTATTTAGTTGTAAGAGTTTTAAAAATAAACCCAAGTTTTATTTACGCATAAATCCTAATATAAGCGTAAATACTCATAAATTTATTAAAACAGGCTTAATTACACATAAATTTGGAATACCTATAAATTCTATTCCTGATTGCATAGACATTGCTAAGAGAGAAGATTTCCATATTTCTGGTCTTCATATTCATTTAGGTTCACAAATAACTGAAATAGAACCATTTGTTGAGGCTTTTGAAGAAGCTACCTTAATACTTAAAAAATACAATTTAAACGAAATCAACATAGGCGGAGGCTTTGGAATCAATTATACAGGAAATGAAATTAATCTTAATGCGTATAGGCAAAAAGTAGTGCCCATATTAAAAGATTTTAAAGTAATTGCTGAATTTGGTAGATTTATAGTCGGTGAATCTTCAGTATATCTTACAAAAGTTATTAGAATAAAACATAATGGTGCAAAAACATTTGTCGTGGTAGACGGAGGAATGAAT
>JBPOJC010000104.1:0-9943 GCA_052034135.1 Caldisericota bacterium
GTTCATGCATTAGCAGTTTTAGTGGGAGTAATCATTATGATGTTTTCTATTAGCCCACTTCTATCATGGATTTCTCTTGCGATAATACCTTTATCGCTTTTAATCACAATGTTTATTATAAGAAGATCTCAGAAATATTTCATAGCTCAATGGGATAGTATTGGTGCTTTAAATGGACATATTGAAGAAACATTTACTGGCCATACTATTATAGAAGCGTATAATCAACAGGATAAAGCAATTAAACGTTTTGATGAGGAAAATAAGAAAGTTTACGAAGCCAGTTTCAAGGCTCAATTTATATCAAGTATATTAAGACCATCTGTAAACTTGCTGAATAATTTAAACTACGTAGTTATATGTATTATTGGTGGCATACGTGTAACAACAGGGCAAATTACACTTGGTGGTGTACAAGCCTTTATTCAGTATTCAAGGCAGTTTACACAGCCTGTAATACAGGTTGCAAGCATAGTAAACGTTTTACAATCAACAGTAGCCTCTGCTGAAAGAGTATTTGAACTATTGGATGAGAAAGAAGAAGTGCCCGATCCTGAAAATCCAGTAGTGCTTGAGAATGTAAAAGGTCACGTAAGATTTGAACATGTTTACTTTAGCTATAATCCAGATACTCCATTAATTGAAGATATGAACTTAGAGGCTTTACCAGGACAGTCTGTAGCCATAGTAGGTCCAACTGGAGCTGGAAAAACAACTTTAGTTAACTTACTTATGCGTTTTTACGAGATAGACAGTGGACGTATCACCATAGATGGTGTAGATATAAGGGATATGAGACGTGATGATTTACGTAGAATTTTTGGTATGGTATTACAGGATACATGGTTATTTAATGGGACCATTAGAGATAATATTGCTTATGGCAAAGAAGATGTCTCTTTTGAAGAAATAAGAGCAGCCGCTCAGGAGGCATATATTGACCATTTTATAAGGACTCTCCCAGAAGGTTATGATACTGTGCTCACTGAAGATGCTTCTAATATATCTCAGGGGCAAAAACAACTTTTGACAATAGCACGTGCTTTCTTAGTTAATCCTAAAATACTGATTCTGGATGAAGCTACAAGTTCAGTAGATACACGAACTGAAATGCTTATACAGAAAGCCATGGCTAAACTTAGAAAAGGACGCACAAGTTTTATTATTGCGCACAGATTGTCCACCATACGTGATGCAAGCACAATATTAGTTATGAATAAAGGAAAAATTGTGGAGCAGGGCTATCACGAGGAGCTCATGGAGGCACGTGGTTTCTACTATGATCTCTATATGAGTCAATTCCTCTCACCAGTTAGTGTTGATGTAGATTAGCTATTATAAAATTTTTTATTATAAAAGAAATTTAGAGATAATTAGAGAAAATTCTTATAAATGTTTTTGTATTCATTCAACATTCTTTTTATGTTGTAAGTTTCTTCTGATAATTTTCTACCTTTAAAGACTTTTTCTTTATACAAATTTTCATTAGATATTAAGCTTATTAGTTCAGTTGCAATTTCCTCGTCCTTCGCTTGAAAATCATAGATTAAACCAGCATCCTTAACTGTCTCAGATAAACCACCAATATTTGGCACAACAGTTAAAATACCTGAAGCAAAGGACTCAAGAACAACATAAGGTTGAGTTTCCATCTTACTTGCTAAGAAGAGAATGTCTATATAGTTGACCCAATTAGCTCTATCAAGAGAATTAATAAATTCAATCTTTGAACCAAGATTTAATGAATTTATTAGTTCTTGCAAATAGTTATAATAAGCTATGTTATCTATTGGTCCTATTATAAAAAACTTTAATTTTGGATTTTTGCTACTTACTATTTTCCAGATATTTATAATTCTTTCTATATTTTTTATCCTTGTGATTCTACCAGCAAATCCTACTTTTTGAACAGGAAATCTATAATTAAATTTAAACCTTTCTGGATCGACTCCATTATTTATTATCTTACATTTGCTTGGATTTGCTCCTTCGCTTATCTGAATATTTCTTGTGAACTCTGTAGGTGAAATTACTATTTCAGCTTTTTTGTATGCATCTTTAGCAATATACCTTAATTTATGAGTAATTTTTTTACTAACTTCTATACCACTTTCAAGCTCATTTGTTTCTTGTGACTCCTTCCAGTAAATCGCATGTTCTGTTAGAATAAATGGTTTTTCATTAAGTTTTGATAGTTGCATTGCGCATAAGCATGCACAACCAGTAGAAGCAGCATGATAAATTTTTGCCTCTTCAAAATTATAGTTATAAAGTATTTGTTCAATTTGGCTAAAACTTAGTGGATAGTCTTTAAGAATTATATTATTAAATGAATTTAAGTTATGCTGCTCTTTTAATATTTGGATGCAAAGGTCATCATTATTATGTGAAAAATTTATAATGGAAAAATTTAGCTCAGGAATACCATCTATCAAATCTCTAAGCCATGTAGAAACTCCACCGATTTTAAAAAGATTTGATATTCCTTCAGTTATAATTGATACATCTACCATCTGAATGTCACTAAATATTTTTTGAATCTGATAAATATATTTCTTTGCCGGAAGTATATTTATTAAACAACAAAAGAATTGTCGCAAAGAGTGGTACTGCAACGATGATTCCAAGAAAACCAAGAAGTTTTCCCATAGCAAGGATTACAATGATTGTTACAGCCGGAGGCAATTTTACTTGCTTTCTCATAATAAATGGAAGGAAAAAATTGTTTTCAAGAAATTGAATAATTAGATAAATTATTATTATTGGAATAATTTTTGATGGTGATTGAACGAGAACATAAACTGCAGGGGCAAAGCATCCCAGAAATGGACCAAAATAGGGAATAATCTCAAAAAATCCTGCTGCTATCCCAAAAACAAGGAAATAGTCAAGCCCTATTAACCAGAAACCTAAAGTTGTTACTGCACCAACAAAGAAAATTGCGAGAAGCATACCATTTATCCAATTTTTAAGAACTTCCTCGATTTCTCTTATGGTAATAGTAATAGCATTTCTATTTTTTACAGGGAATAAGCTTAAAAACATATCTCGATATTCTGCTGGACTTAAAGCAAAAAATATGGCGAGAATAATCATTATGAAGAAGTTTACAATCCAACCAGAAGCAGCAGCTATATAGGATATGGAACTTCCAAGAAAATTTTGAATGCTTTTCATGGCAGTTTGAGTAATGTCTTCTATCTTTATAACTTTTGTTAATGCAGGGAATAAAGAAGAGAGTCTTTTAAGAGAAACCTCAAAACTGCTAACTATGTTAGGAAGATTTTTAATAAGATTTTGCGCCTGAGATGCAAATGGTACTGATATTGACACAAACGGCAAAATTAAAATGAGAATGATTACAATAATTGCAAGGGTAAAGGATAGCTCTCTTCTAAGCTTTAATTTTGATCCAATAATTTGAGCCATATTTCTTATAAAAAGTGAAATAATGAAAGATAAAAAGGCAATTAAAATTATATCTTTAACATACACAACTGCATATGCAATTAATGCTGTTGCTCCAATTATGAGTATTGTTACTAATACTTTTAGTGAATAATCCTTTAAATCATTCAAATATTACCCCTCCATTAATAAAAATTTGGTAACTTTAATCGCAAAAATATTTTAGGATAAAAATATCATTTCTGCAAGTAATGACTTGTCATGCCGAGGGAGTGTCTCCTTAAGACCGAAGGATCTCCTTGCGTGTCATTCCCTCGTTTTTTCTTGTCATTCAGAGCGATTGCGGGAATCCAACCACTCCCGTCACCCTGAGGAGCGTTCATTTTAGCGACGAAGGGTCTCCTTCTCTCCTCGTCATTCCATGAATTTCTTTGTCATTCAGAGCGATTGCGGGAATCCAGGGTTTTACTATATCATCTAATGAAAATGGAAATCCAGAATACTAAGAATAGAGCCATATTTCTACCTTTGCAAAATATGTGAAACAAACCCTCCATATATGTAAGTAGGGTAAAAATGACAATTTTGTTACTCTAAAATACAAAAAAATACAATTGATCTGGATCCCCGATAAAAGATTTCGGGGATGACACCTCTCCACCGTCACCCTGAGGAGCATCTTTCCAGCGACGAAGGGTCTCCTCATCTAAAGTGCGACAATACTGCACTTTTGGAATGATGGAAAGGCAATCACAAGCACTTATGTTATAATCTTTTAGAAAAGATTATTTTGACACATAAACGCAGGAGGATATGTTTATGCCCAGAAAAAAATTGGCTTTTTTCATTTTGTTAATAATTTTTACAGTTTTATTGTCTTCCTGTAGTAGAAAAATCGATAATAGAAATGGCGTAAAAAGATTAAGAATTGGGTTCTTAGCTGATTCTTTTGGTTTAAACGAGCCAACATTTAGTAAAAAAATATACGATTCTCTAACTGAATTAAATCAATCAGAGAAATTTAAAATAATATTTAAAGAAGGAGAGCTAAAAAAAGACTATTTTACCAATCTAAAAGAGTTATCAGAGGATTGTGACATTATAATATGTGGATATTTAATGAATGATGAAGTTTTAAAGGTGAGCACTGAGTTTCCTGATAAATATTTTATCCTTCTCGATGGAATTGCAAGCAATGATGATAATAAACCTGTTTATAGGAATAATTTAATTTCAATTATGTTTAACGAAAACGAAAAGGCATACTTAGCAGGGAAAGCTATAGGTGCATCACTTAATAAAGGTGAAAGTGCTGGAATAATTTGTACTGGTGACAAAAATGATGCTAATGTAAGGTTTATTATTGATTCATTTAATAAAGGAATCGAGGAATGCAATGAAAGTTTTGAAATTAAATATAAATTTATTAAAGATCCCGGCGATTCAGCAATAGCTTTAAATTTATTTAATGAGTTAAAATCTGAAAAATGTAAAATTGTTTACCTTTGTAATGGAGGTTATGTTAATTCAATAATCAATAGTCTTAAAGATCCACTTCCTTATATAATTTGTGAAGAGATTGGCAATCTGACGAGCGAAAAATGTGTATTAGGAATTATTGAGAAGGATTATAAAGTGGTATTAGAGAAAGTATTAGCTGAAGCAGCAGAGAATAAATTAAAAGGTGGAATACAAATTTTTGGGCTTACTGATAAAGCAATAAACTTTAAAATGAATGAAATAAATCAATAAGAAATTTATCTTTTTCAATAACATAATAAAAACCAGAAAAATAAAAAAGGGGAGAAATTTCTCCCCTTTTTTATTGAATTAATTCCTCTTCAGCTACTTTGAAGAAACAGCTTCTTTGAAAGCTTTACCTGGTCTGAATACTGGAACTTTCTTTGCAGGAATTGTCATTTTCTTTCCTGTCTTGGGGTTCACGCCGGTTCTTGCAGCTCTTTGACGGGCTTCAAAGTTACCAAATCCAATGATAGCTACCTTTTCACCCTTTTTCACTGCCCCTTTAACAGTTTCGAAAAAGACGTTAAGAGCAGCTTCTGTGTCCTTTTGAGAAAGTTTAGCTTTCTTCGCAACTTCTTTAACTAAGTCAGTCTTAGTCATTAATTATCCCTCCTTTAAAGAGATTTTCTCTCATTATTACTATATTTTTATAACAATGCAAGAGTTTTGACCATAATTTTTCAAATTTTTTTAGAAAAATTATTAAAATTTTAACATTATTTTGTTAAAGCATATACAGCTATGCCTCATGACATCAGAATTAGTGGACATATTTGAAGAAAAATAAAATTTTGCGATAATTTAATTAGGCATATGAAAAAATTTTTACCTTTAATAATAGTTTTTTTGGTTTTTATTGCTCAAATACAGTTTAAAGAAGAAAATGTTGTTATGACTCTTCATTCTGCACCTGAGAGAAAGCTTTTAGCTGAATTAAGTAAAAAATACGAAGTACTTCCTGGCTTCTATAACCCAACAATAAAAATGACGAATAAGGCAATTTACACTGTAGCAGTTTCGAAAAACGAGAAGCGTTATATAGTTTTTGCAAGAGATATTGATACTAAAGCAGATTCTATTCTTATGTATGATACAAAAACACATGAACTAAAAGGTAAAGTTACTTTGGTTCCATTAAGAATAAGTAATTCTATTAACGAAAAGAGGGAAATATTAGATATAGATGGAGATAGAAATCTTGAAGTATTGGTGCCAACTCTTGATAGTTCATCCGAAAAAGGAATAAAAATTTTTAGAATCAACAAAGATTCTTTCTCAGAAGTTAAAGTAAATATCCTTCCCGGATATACGGAGATAGATGTTAACGATATTGATTTAGATGGTAAATATGAACTCATTTGCTTTAGAGACATGAATGGTGTTCCAATGCTTCCGCATATATTTAAATGGGAAAATGGAGAGTATAAACTTATAGATGCAATCAATTATCCAAAAATAATCGAGGATAATTTAAAAAAGCTTTCTATTTTTGAAAAAAAGGGAATTGAATCAGGAAACAACCTGCTTCTTTTAGATGTTTACCTCTCTCGTGCTTATACTTATTTAAAGAAAAAAGATTACCAAAGATTCGGAGATTGTATCGATAAAATTCAGAGTTTTTCAAATACCGTAGATGCGGGTATAAAATTGAGAATTTATAAAAGTAAAGTTTATTTAGGCTATCTATATTTAGATAGAAATGACCCAGAAACAGGGTACGATTATCTTAAAGATGCCTCTACATATATGTATCCAGTTAATGACCAGAATAGAGTTGAAAGCATGATTTATGCTGAATTAGCAGGTTATCTTATAGATAAATATGAATTTAAAAAAGCAAAGGAAAGTTTGGAAATTTCTCTTAAGTTCTATCCGGATAATATGATTGCTAAAAATTACCTTTCTGTAGTAGAAAACTTTTAGAAGTAGCAAAATTTCTTTAC
Organism: Caldisericota bacterium; assembly: GCA_052034135.1. GTDB lineage: Bacteria > Caldisericota > Caldisericia > UBA6126 > JAGPKI01 > JAGPKI01. The sequence goes on from JBPOJC010000104.1 coordinate 6,876, forward strand.
GTTTCCTAATATTGTCAAAGTTAGTATTCTTCTTCGTCATTTCATCTGTTATCCTCAAGTGTCTTTATCGGTGACCTTTTCCATACTTCTTTTTTTATCTGGATTTTTGCGATTTAGATGAGGAAATCATTTGGTTGTTGAGAAGACACTTCCTCTGGGTAACCACCCCACAGTCATTCCGAAGTGCGTATTTTTGCACACAAGTCCTTAAGGAATCTCCTTGTTGCCACAACGTCTTTCTGAGCGAAGCGAAGAATCTCCTCATTTTTTCCTCAAATTGTTTATCTTGAATAAAAAGTATTAGTATAATAGTATTATAGAAAATTCTTATTATCTTTAAATATAAAGGAATGGTATACTTTGCATAAGTGAAGTGCAAGAAATATCTAAATCCAGAGAATTTACAGAAGTGAAAGTAATATAAGTAAAAGCGATAATAAAAGTAACAGAGTGAAAATCGAGAGAATATAACCTTGAGAATAAATTTTAAAAATGAGAGGGAGGTAAAAATGGAAGATAAAAGAGAAGAAGAAGGGCTACAGAAAATTAATTGGGTATCTGAGAGAATGCCTGTTTTAAAAACTGTAAAAAATTTTCTTGTCAAAGAAAAAATATTTGATGGACTAAAAATAGGTATGTCAATTCATATCGAAGCTAAAACCGCAAACCTTGTTTTTGCTCTTAGTGAGGCTGGAGCCTGTATTTATGTAGCTGGTAGCAATACTCTTTCCACCCATGATGATATAGCATATGTTCTCTCAAAGAAAGGTATCAATGTTTTTGCATGGAGAGGCGAAACTGAGGAAGACCATCTTGCAAATTTACGAAAAGTTCTCGACAATAAGCCAGATTTAATTGTCGATGATGGCGGAGATCTGACAGTTCTCCTTTCAAAAGAACTTGAATACAAAGAACTAACTCCGATTGGTGGTACTGAAGAAACAACTACAGGTATTAAAAGAATTACATCATTGGAATCAGAAGGTCTTTTAAGATTTCCTGTTATTGGCGTTAACAATGCTTCTACAAAGCATCTTTTTGATAATAGATTCGGAACAGGAGAATCAGTCCTTTCAACAATTATGAATATTACAAATCTCTCAATCGCAACCAAAAATTTGGTTGTAGCTGGATATGGTTGGGTAGGAAGAGGCATTGCTGGAAAAGCAAGAGCTTTTGGAGCAAAGGTTTACATAACTGAAGTAGACCCAGTGAAGGCTATGGAAGCGGATTTTGATGGCTTTTATGTTTACTCTATGGATGAAGCTTCCAAGATTGGTGATATATTTATTACCACAACAGGAAATATAAATGTAATTACTCAACGGCATTTTGAATTAATGAAAGATGGAGCAATACTTTGTAACGCAGGTCACTTCAATAAAGAAATTGATGTTCAAGCATTAAATGATTTTTCCTCTTCTAAGAGATTTATTAAGCCAAATATAGATGAGTATTTTCTGTATAATGGTAGGAGATTATATTTAATTGGTAAAGGAGATATAGTTAATCTTATAGCAGGAGATGGAAAACCCGCAGAGATAATGGATTTGTCTTTCTCTTTGGAAGCTTTATCTCTTGAATATTTGGTTAGGAATCGCGGAGGATTTATACCAAAATTATATGCTGTTCCTAATTCAATCGACTTGAGAATAGCAGAGTTATACTTAGGTGCTCGTGGAATAAAAATTGATAGGCTTGACCAAACACAAAAACAATATCGCTCAAGTTGGTTCTAATATAATGAATCTGACTTTTAATTATAGAGCTTATCCTCGTAATATAAAGGCTTTTCTCTTAAATGTTGTATTTGCATCTCTTGGATCAGGTATTTATGAAGTTTTAATAAGTCTTTATCTTATAAGTGTTGGATATTCCGAAACGTTTATTGGTCTATTTTTTTCCATAGGAGCAATTGCTTTAGGCTTGTTTGCAATTCCAGCGGGAATAATATCTGATAAAATTGGTAGAAAAACGTCTTTTATCATTTCAAGAATAGGTATGATTATTTCACTTTTTCTATTAATTACTTTTGTTAATCCTGTAGTAATTCTCTTAAACATTGCACTATTTAACATATCCCAGGTTTTTTATATTGTATCTTCAGCTCCCTATATAGTAGATGTTGTTCCAGCCGAAGATAGGGTTCGAGTGTCAAGTATTATATTTTTCTCCTCTTTCATTGCTATAACTGTTGGTAACCTTTTAAGCGGAACGTTATCATCCATATATGGTAAAATTTTTTCAGTTTCACAGAATAGCCCTCAAGCAATAAGGTTTAGCCTTTATTTTTATGTTATTTTTTTGATAATTTCTCTAATTTCTCTTTTAAAAATAGAAGAAATTCATAAAGTAAAGATTGAATCAGTTTCAAGTTTCTTGCGCATAAATGATTTAAATTTAAAAAATTTCTCTTTCTTGAAAGGTATTATTATTGTATTAATAGCAGCAACAATTGTAAATTTTGGAGCTTCTTTTATTCTTCCTTTCTTCCCAATTTACTTTAAAAATAGATTTAACATAAGCACACAGTACATTGGTTTACTTTTTAGTCTTTCAAATATTCCATTAGCTTTTGCTTCGCTTCTTTCCGATAAAATTGTGAAACGCTTCGGGATGAATAAAGGTATAGCTTTATGTCAGTTTTTAGGTGCCCCATTTGCTTTAATGATGGGTTTTCCGTTTGGGCTTTACGTTACATATTTTGCTTTTGTTATGCGAAAGATTTTCCTAAACTTTTATGGCCCAATTTGGGATAACTTTCTAATGAGTCTTGTACGAAGCGAAGATAGTGGAAAAGCTTTAGCATTCATTAATTTATCAGTAAATATTTTTAGTGGTATAGGGACAGCTATTTCGGGATACTTTTTCAAAGCAAACTTGTATTTATATCCTTTCCTCATTGCTTCAATATGTACTTTCATAGCTGCACTATTGTATTATAATTACAAACCTACAAACTCTGCACACTGCTCTCCGTCTTCCTGAGGAATGCATCTGAAAGCGACGAAAGTCTTCCATTAACCCCCGTCACCCTGAGGAGCGCTTATCACAGCGACGAAGGGTCT
>JBPOJC010000010.1:0-9092 GCA_052034135.1 Caldisericota bacterium
ACCTGCAATATCTTCTGCTCTAATTAATACTTTATTCTCTCCTTCAGTTAATGGTAAATCATAAGAGAATGAACCATCAGTATCTGAGACAGGAACACTCACTTGGTTGATATAGACAATTTTATCAAGCTCATTTATTTCTTCTCCATATTTCGTAACACCAAGTTGTGTGGTCCTACCAGATATGGGAAAAGGATTTTTGTTAGTTAAAATTCGTGATTCAGCAGGAGATTCAATTACAATTTCAGGCGGTCTTGTATCAACCTTCAACTCTATTGTATGTTCATCCTCTTTTCCATAAGGATCCTCAGCCCAATAATGAATTATTGTAATGTACTGCCCTGTATCGAGAGGTCTTGGGTCACCTTCAAAAGTTAGTACCTGGTTAATTTTATTATCCCAGTAAAAATATATAGTAGCAGAAGGATTTGAGCATTCAAAGCCAAGCACTGGTGGTTCAATGAAATAGTTCTCTCTTCCTTCTTTTCCACCAATTAATAAAATTTTAGTTTCAGGCAATGGTGGTACAATGGCAAAAGTATCAGACTTTGTTGGCTCTACTTCAGCGCTTGTAAAAACTGAAATAGTATAATCCACTCCTTCCTTCAGAGGATTTCTTATTCCAAATTTTTTGTCAATTGTTATATTTACTTCCATTCCTGCTTGTAACGGCGTTTGTATTGTTAGCTTTATAGTATCTTTTTCTACGAAAACATTTTTTGGAATCTCTTCATTTATTTTTATAAAGTTTAACTTGTCTGAAAAATCATCAGGAATGGTAGTATCCTCAGGGAAAATAATACCAATTATATTCCCTTCTTTGAGTGCTCCATTATCTCCGAGAGTAAGTTTAATTTTATATGAAGCAGAAGCTTTTGCATTTTTAGGCTCAACATCTATTTCATTTATTTCAAGTTTTGATTCTAATAAAGTAACTGGGGTAGTATAGAAAAAGTCAGAAAACCCTTGAAGTTTATACCCGAGCCTTACCTCGCAAGGAGTTTTTGGTGTGATTATCTGGGCATCCTTGGTAAACTTTATCTCTAAGGTTTCATTGGTTGCCACATCAATTACCGAATAAATGGAAACGAGTAGATCTTCAACATTAACACTCGAAGGAGAAGTATTATTTATTTTGCAGGCTTGAGCATCAATTATTGAAGGGACTGTAGATTGTTCTGGAAATTTCACAATTATTCTGTCTCCTTTTGTGACTTTCATATTTTCTTCAAGTAAAAATGCAATGCTATATTCAGCTATTTTATTTATTTTTGCTGGTTCAATATTTAAAATTGCCTCCCCTTTCTTTATTAAATAAGGCTTTGATTCAACCCATTCGGGATCTCCCGGCATAGTTGATACCTCTAATTTATATTCTCCTGGTTTTGCAGGATTGATTATCCCAGCCTTTTTCCCAATAATTACTTCGACTTTACCGCCATCTGGTATTTTTACTGGAGTAATAAAAACAATCGTGGTATCAGATACCGTTGGAGAATTAGAAATTACCTTTCCGTTAACAAGAATAGCTGAAGTAGAAATTTCTCCAGTTTTTTTGGTAAGAATAGTTTCTTTTGGAAATCTTATTCTTATCCTACCACTACCCTCTTTTAACCAACCACCTATACCAACATTAAAAGTAATCTTGTAAGAGGCATTTGCTTTATATTGCGGTGGATCCACTGAAACTTCTGGAATACCCTCTGGTACTCCAATCCTACTTTCAACAACATCATAAGGGGCTGATTTTACGAGTGATGGTTCTGCCTGGGTAGACATCTTTGCCTGGTAGGAGCCAGGATTTTTTGGATTAGTAAATCCACAACGTTCAGGTACAGTAATTGTCCATTCTGGTCCTGCTTTTTCAGGATCTGTCTCATTGGGCCACATTTCAAGATGAGTTTTAAACTTCATAACCAAAGATTCGTCTTTATCATAGTAAATCTCTGGTACTCCCTGACAAGAACTGCAAGGCGAAAATCCTATTGACATAGACTCAATTATTTCTGTTAACCTCTTCTTTCTTTCAATTGGATCTTCAGGTAGTGGAGGCTCAAGCTTTGTTCCCGGTGGCCAGACAAGAGTTATTATTGAGTGTACATCAAGTTTCTTTTCAAGTTTAAAGTGGAAGATATAATTCCCTGGTGTATTAATTTTTCTTGGAAATAATTCGACCCAAAAATCTTTTATAGCATATGTATTTTTATGAGGATAAATTAATACAGCTGAAACGATAACTATTACAAGTAGTAAACACAAAAATCGCTTAAAGCTAACTTTTATCATACTGCTTCCCCCTTTTTGATGAAAATAACTCCTTTTATGCTTATTTTTTCTATTTAATATAACGGAAGTTAAAATAGTCAAGTTCAAATTTGAGAATTTCTTAATTAATCATTCATTTTTGTTTCTTCGGTCACCCTTAGAAGTGTATCTGCAAGTGAGAAGGAATCTCACCACCCCCGTCTTCCTGAGGGAGCGTATCTTTATTTTGCTTCGTAAGGTTCTCCTCTTTTTACCCTCATGCAAAATAAACCCAAGCATTAATAAAAAATGAAAAAATTAAATGAGGAGATTCTTCGCTAACGCTCAGAATGACGGTGGGGGTGTTGAGATTCCTTAAGGACTTGTGCGAAAAGACCGCACTTTGGAATGACACCACCAAAGTCACCCTGAGGAGCGTATTTGAAAGCGACGAAGGGTCTCCTTTTTTTGTTTCCTTGAACAGTCATGAATAAAAAAACAGACAGGAATGTCTGTTCTACAATGATGAAAAGATTAGATGAGGAGATTCTTCGCTAACGCTCAGAATGACGGTAGGGGGCGACCGAAGGAACTCATCGCGTGTCATTCTCTTGATTTTTCTTGTCATTCTCTTGATTCTTCTTGCCATTCAGAGCGAAAGCGGGAATCCAGAGTACTAAGAATAGTTTGTTATTTCCATAAAGAATAGAATTCAAAAAGTAAAAAAAGTAGTTTAATAATAAATTGATTTCAGTTATAAAGAAAAACTGGTCTGGATCCCCGATAAATACATTCGGGGATGACAGTTGTGTGGAGTTCGGGGATGACAAGTTACATGGATCCCCCAATAAAAGAGTTTGAGGATGACAAAATACAAATGAGGAGATTTCTCAATACGTGTGCAAAAGACGCACTTCGGGATGACAGTTTGTAGACATTCGAGGATGACAGATACTGAGATTCCTCGGTATAGGTATTTAAATACAGAGCTTTTGGGGATGACAGATACTGAGATTCCTTAAGGACTTGTGCGAAAAGACCGCACTACCAAAATATTAAATATTTAAAAAAAGAAAGTTAAACTATAATATAGCTTTAGTAAATGAAAGGAGAGTAAAAATGGATGAAATAATTAAATCCGGAGAAAATAAGCTAAACTGGGTAAGAAACCATATGCCAATTCTCAACCTTATAGAAGAAAGATTTAAAGCTGATTTACCTTTTAAAGGTTTAAAAATAGGTGTGTGTATACACCTCGAAGCAAAAACAGCACGACTATGTGAACTCCTAAAAGCTGGTGGAGCGACAGTCTATTTAACAGGAAGCAATCCTTTATCAACTCAAGATGATGTAGCTGCCGCTGTAAGCAAGCGAGGAATAACCGTTTTTGCAAAACATGGTTGCTCAGAGAAAGAATACTTTGACTTTATATCTAAAATGATAAACGAAAGACCAAACATAATTCTTGACGATGGAGGAGATACCGTAAATCTCATACATGAGAAATACCCACAGTATTTAAATGACGTTTTAGGTGGTTGCGAAGAAACTACCACAGGGGTGTTAAGGCTTAAAGCTCGAGAGAGAGAAGGAAAGCTTAAATTTCCGATGATTCTTGTTAATGATGCACTTACAAAATATCTCTTTGATAATAGGTATGGAACCGGACAATCAGTATGGACTGCTATAACCAATATTACAAACCTTATAGTTGCTGGTAAAGTTGTAGTTGTTGCAGGATATGGTTGGTGTGGAAAAGGTGTCGCAAACAGAGCAAAATCTTTAGGAGGAAGAGTTATTATAACCGAAATTGACTCTATTAAAGCAATCGAAGCCCATATGGATGGCTTTGAGGTTATGCCTATGGAGAAAGCATGCCCATTAGGAGATATATTTATCACAGTTACAGGATGTAAAGAGGTCATAACAAAAAGACACTTCGAGCTCCTAAAAGATGGCGCAATATTAAGCAATGCTGGTCACTTTAATGTTGAAGTAGATTATAATGCCTTAGAAGAATATGCAATTTCAAAGAAAGAGGTTAGAAATAATATTGTTGAATATCTCCTTCCCTCTGGCAAAAGATTAAACTTACTTGCTGAAGGTAGATTGGTAAATCTTGCCGGAGGTGATGGGCACCCAGCAGAAATTATGGATACATCGTTTGCACTGCAGGCATTATGTGCAGAATATATTGCAAAAAATAAGCTTGAGCCTAAATTGTATAATGTACCTCATGGAATAGATTTAAATGTTGGAAAGCTAAAGCTAAAAACATTGAATATAGATATTGACTCACTAACTAAAGAACAGGAAGAATATCTTAAAGCTTACAATATGTAATAATTTCACTTACCCTATTTTTAAGCAACATATAGAAAAATTATATAACTGCGGTTAAAATATTATTATATGATTGATTTCTATTCATTTGGTAAAATTATAATTGATGGTAAAATTTACAATTCTGACTTAATAATAACACCTACTTCTATTATATCTCCTTGGTGGAGGAAAGAGGGGCACTATTTAACCAAGGAAGATCTTAAAAAGATTTTAACTGACAAAATTGATTATCTAATTATAGGAACAGGTTACTCTGGAATGATGAAAGTTTCTGAAAATTTAAAAGAATTTCTAAAAAAACAATTTATCCCTTATTTTATTGGTCCGACAGGGGAAGCAGTTGCAAAATTTAATGAAGCATTAAAAGAGAAAGAGGTCAAAAAAGTTTTCGGTGCTTTTCACTTAACGTGCTAAATTATGAAATTTGTTGACAAAGTTTATTGGTCCATTACTCCCAAAGAAGCGATAAAGCTTCAAGAAAACCTTAAAAGTTTTGTTAAGCTAAATAATAAAGTAAATTTGAACGATTTAAAAGTAATAGCTGCGACTGATGTTTCATACTATAAGGATTCAAAAACTGGCAAAGCAGTAATTGTTCTATGGGATTATAAAAAAGGCGAGATGCTCGATTATTCAACATTCAGTTGCGAAGTTAACTTTCCTTATGTACCGGGGTTGCTTTCTTTTAGAGAGTGTCCTTTAATAATTGAAGCTTTAAAAAAATTGAGTTTTGAGCCAGAATTGATCATAACTGATGGTCAGGGCATTGCACATCCAAGAAGAATGGGAGAAGCAACTCATCTTGGTATGGTAACACAAACTCCGACAGTAGGATGTGCAAAGTCAAAACTTTTTGGAATTTACGAAGAACCAGATGGCAAAAAGGGTTCTTACTCTATTCTTTATGACGTTGAAGGTTCACCCATTGGAGCAGTTCTCCGCTCAAGGGATAACACAAAACCAATTTTTGTTTCCCCTGGATATATGATAGACCTTGATACATCCTTAAAAGTTATTTTCAATTTAATCGGTAAATTCAGGATTCCTGAGCCTTTAAGAATGGCACATATTTTATCGAAAAGATGAAAGACAGTCTTTATCATCTATATAGAAATCCAAATTATGCAATCATCGTCCCTTTAATATTTCTCCTTTTCTATGGATGTATTGCTATATATAGTGCTACTTACTCACTTGGAACAAGTAGTATTATGTTATCAAGACATCTCGTATATATAGCAATTGGTTTGACGTTTTTCTTCATTTTCACAATCCTTAAGAAAGAGACAATTCGAGATTTAAGCTTTATCTTATATGGAATAAGTCTTCTATTATTGATTGCGCTCGTAGGATTAAAGTACTTACATGTAATACCCTCTCCTGCTCGATGGATACAAATCAAAGGTTTCACCTTCCAGCCATCAGAATTTATGAAAGTAACGCTTACTCTTGCATTAAGTAAAATATTTTCTTCTGACTTACCTAAGTCAAAAATGTATTTGTATTCAATTACATTAACTTTACTTCCGGTTCTACTTGTTCTTTTACAGCCAGACCTCGGAACTGCTTTTGTTTTTTTTGTTATTTTCCTCATAACTTGTTTTGTATCTAAATTAGGATTTCCTTATGTTATATTAACGATTTGTTTAGGCTTGGTTTTCGTATTTTTATTCCGTAATACAATTTTTCGCGATTACCAAATAAATAGGCTCACTTCATTCCTGAATCCCCTATCTGATCCTGAAGGTGAAGGATGGAGCGTAAGACAGGCATTAATTGCAATTGGCTCAGGAGGAGTTTTTGGTAAAGGTTTTCTAAATGGAACTCAGTCAAAAATGGGATTTCTCCCAAATACTCAATATTCAGACTTTATTTTTGCAGTAATAGGTGAGGAGTTTGGACTCATTGGCTCATTAATACTAATTTCCTTATTTGCGTTTCTTATATTAGCCTGCCTTAATCTATCTTTTAAACTTGAAGACTACTTTGGAAAAGTAGCAATAATAGGGATATGTGGATTTATATTCTTCCAAATATTTCTAAATATAGGTATGAATGTGGGATTAATGCCTATCACTGGTATTCCTCTTCCGTTTATAAGCTATGGGGGAAGTGCTTTGATTTCAAATCTTATAGGCATGGGCATAATATACAACGCTCAAATAAATAGAAAAACATTAGAATTTTAAAGTTGCTCTTTTCCAAAAAGAAGGTTACATTATAATATATGATTAATTTTCGAAGATTTACAGATATTTTTAGTAAGCTCATAATCATCTTTTTTATCATATTAATGATTTTTTCTTTTATCCCATTTAATACCGTTCTTGGATTAAGAGATATTGATGTTACCGTAAAACCAAGAAGAATAAATTCAAGAGCAACTTATATCATAAAACTTAAATTAGATGTTCCTTTAGAGGTTCACGATTGGATAAAAATAATCTGGCCCAAAAGTACAAAACTCCCAGTATTACCTGAAAATCCAGTTGAGAAAGAAAAAGAGCTAAAAAGGATTATTGAATCTATTTTTATTGGAACTTCTCCGTGTACTGCTTGCCAGGGCTTACCTGAAATAAACTATAAGGAAAATTCAATTAAGTTTAACATTCATATGGAATTAAATCCAAATATTGAAGGTTATGAAACCACAACTATCACTGTAACTGACAGAGTAGGAATTATAAACCCAGAAAAACCTGGTAATTACATTTTGAAAGTAGCAACTGCTAAAGAGGGAACAGCTACTCAATCTAATCCTTACCTAATAGTTGAAAGTAAAATTGGAGAGCCTTCTGGCATACCAGAAGTTACTGTTGAACCAACAAGTTATGGAGTAAATGCAGCATATAGTATAAAATTTAATGTTGGTATAGGTGGCGAATTATCGTCAAACCAGAGTAGAATAAAAGTAAAATTCTCAAGTGAGACTCAATTACCTTATATTTCAGATAAACTTAATCCTTCTTATATAAAAGTTAATAATAGACCTTTAGGAGCAAGATTTACCGTATCTGAAAATATAATAACAATGATTTCTCCTGTTAATGTTGAGAATAGTGGAGAAGTTATTGTTAGCTTTGATAGGTCAGTTGGCATAATAAATCCATTTAAACCTGGAGTCTATACTCTTTTTGTTTCTACATCTGAAGATCCAGATTGGGCCCAATCTAAACCTTATTCAATCGAAAAAGATTCGATACAACTAACAATTGAACCTCCAAAAGTTAAGAAAAACGCCGAGTACTCCTTTAGTTTTATTATTGAAAACCATTCTAAAATTGATCCAACTGCACCATTTTATGTACTTTTCCCTAAAAACGTAAAACTAAACGATTCGATAGATAATAAAGCAGTATTGATTAATAAAGAGAGCGCGAGAGAGGTTACTGTCAAAGAAAATATTGTATCAATTTACTCACCCAGTTATTATGAAAGCTCATCCCTCATAACAATAACATTTACAAAAGATGCAAAAATAAAGAATCCAGATAAAGAAAGTTTTGTTAAACTTGCTTATAAGCTTAGTGATACCGCTGAATGGAGATATACAAAAGAAGTTTTAATTAAAGAGATAAAGCTTGAAATAAAAAGTATTAGCATTGAGCCAAATAATGCCAATACTAATGCAAAATTCACTTTAGAGTTTACACTGGGTGGCGAGGGTGAACTAAAAGAAAACGATTCAATCTTCATAAGATTCGCAGATACATTCATTATTCCAAAAGGCATTGAAACTACACTTGTTGCTGTAAATAGCGAGTATCCAAAATCTTTAATTGTTAATGATAGCAATTTATTGCAAATTATCGTAAATACACCCTTTCTATCAGAAGAAAATATTACATTAGTAATAGATAGAGAGGCAGGAATCATAAACCCTAAAAAAGGTGATACATATTATACAATATCAATATTCACTTCTTCTGAAAAAGAAGAAATTGCCTCACCTCAACTTTATATTGCTCCGCCTCTCCCTGAAACAAAAATAGTTCTAAAAGAGGGCAAAATTGGTAAATCAGGGTTTTATATCTACCCTCCAATACTTACCTTTGAAGTTTCTGATCCTTCTACCAAAACCTATTTCTGGTGGAATGAACAAAATGAAAATAAATTACTATATACTGCTCCCTCACCATTAGATTTTGGTCAGTATAAAGCAAAACTGCATTACTTTTCTACTTCTGCTTATGGAGACGAAGAGCCAAAAGAGGCAGATATACTTGTTGATACAGTACTTCCAGAATTAATTATTGATAAGCCAGCTGAGAAGTACCATTTAACAAATTTAAATCCACTTTTATTACGAGGTATTATTGGCAAGCAAGGTATGACAATTTATGGAGTTGATACATATATAATAGACAACATTTTGTATATCAACCAAGTGAGTGTTCCTGTCTCAGATACTGATGGTTCATTCTCTTATGATTTACCATTAACTGAAGGAGAGAATAAAGTATTAATTAGAGCAGAAGATATTGCAGGTAACTATGTAGAAA
>JBPOJC010000084.1:0-4050 GCA_052034135.1 Caldisericota bacterium
TATATCAACCAAGTGAGTGTTCCTGTCTCAGATACTGATGGTTCATTCTCTTATGATTTACCATTAACTGAAGGAGAGAATAAAGTATTAATTAGAGCAGAAGATATTGCAGGTAACTATGTAGAAAAAGAATATTCAATATTACTTGATAGTATTCCACCAAATGTTAACATTAATTCACCTAAAGAAGGAGAGGTAGTATTAACACCAAAATTAACAGTTAAAGGAACAACCGAAGGAGATGCTCAACTACTTATTAATGGTGAAATAGTATTTGTAGAAGAAGATGGTTCATTTGAATATGAACTCTCCTTAAGAGAAGTAGGAAAACATACCATAACAATAGAAGCAATAGACTCTACTGGAAATACAACTAAATTAGAACTTAACATATACTTTGGTTATACAATAGTATTAAAGATTGGAGAAAGTAGTGCTTATATAAATGATACTGAACAAACCCTTGATGTTCCCCCATTCATTCAAAGCGGTAGAACACTTGTTCCATTTAGATTTATTGGAGAAGCCTTAGGAGCAAAGATAGATTTTACCCAAGACCCAAAAACAAAACTTGTTAAAACTGTTTCTTATGAATTAGGAAGCATAAGAATAATACTAACAATAAATGAAAAAATAGCAGAAGTTAATGGTAGGAAAGTAGAATTAGATGTAGCTCCAATAATAGTCCAAGGTAGAACATTTGTTCCTGTAAGATTTGTCTCAGAAAACCTTGGAGCTTCTGTTGAATGGATTGCCCAAGAAGAAAAGATAATAATTAAGTATCCAAAAATATAAGAAAAATTAAATAAAAATATTAAGAAATTTATGAGGAGGGAGCTAAAATGAAATTAAGAGAAAACAAATTCAAAAAATTTAGTGTAAGTTTGCTAATTTTATTAATGTTAATTTCACTATTTTTTACTTCCGACGAATCAACTTCTAAAATATATGCCTACGAAAATGACGGAGATTTTACTCCCTCCCCTGCCCCTGTCATTGGTGAAGTATTTACTGGAACATGGTGTGGTCATTGCCCTTACGCATTAGGTGCGTTAGAAATTATTCAACTTACCCGATTTGATAGAGATGTATTTTTTTATCTTGCCTATCACTATAACGATTCTATGGCTACTTCCGAGGGTAGTGAAAGAATGAATTTTTATAAAGTTAGAGGAGTTCCTTCACTTGTTATTGGTGGTACAAGTAATCCAGCTCATGATAGAGACGATGCCGAAATAGCTGCAATTGGATATGGAAACGCTATTGATGAAGTGATTAAAAAGAAGAATTATATCGCTCAAATTGCTTTGAGTGGATCTTTAGAAAATAATGAATTTACGGTTAAGGTTTTATCTAAAGAGGATTTTGGTAAAAGAAATATTAATATGATTGCAGTATTATATGAAGATTATGTAAACTTTGAAGGACCAAACGGAGAAAACTTCCATAGATATGTAGTTAGAAATATGCCTTATGGCGGTAATGGAAGAGGCCTTAAACTTAAAAAGGATCAGGTATATGAAGAGACAAGAAAGTTTGTCATCTCTACAAAAGCAAAGGAATTGGTAGGACTGGTTGTTTTTCTACAGAATATGGATACAAAAGAAATTGTGGGCTCTGGAGTTTATAGATTTGCAACAAAACCTGATGCAATATTTTATTGGGGTGATAATCCTAAAACAGGTGCAATAAATGCTACTACTTGTAAAAATTACTTAACGTTAAAAGTTAAAGATGCAAAAGATTTAAAAGAAGTATTTTTACAGGTAAAATTAAATAATGAATTTTTTGATATTATTGACGCAAAGATATGTCCAGAAGTAGGAAAAGATAATGCAAATTTAGTTATCGATCAGAGCCGTGGAGAAGTAAGGTGTACTTTCAAGGAAGGGATAAATGGTAATAAACAACTTTTCTCTGTTGGTGTTAAATTTAAGAAAGAATCTGACAAACTTAAATTCCAGCTGCGAAAATTTGTTGCAACTGACTCGTCTGGCAATCAAATACCATTTATTGTTTTGGACATTAATTTTGTCTGTTATCTTAAGATTTCACAGAATAAGTATGATGTTGATAACAATTTATCTGTAAATAATGATGATTTAACAGTGGTTATAAATTGTTTTGGAGCTTTTCGTAAAGATAAAGATTTTGATAAAAGATGTGATTTTAATAAAGATTCGAGAATAGATATTAACGATCTTACTGAACTAATTGCTAATTTGGAAAATTAATTAAATTATTTGAATTGGAGTGGGTCATTATTTAATTTGGAACTTAAATTTAAATACTATCTAATTAATACAACTACTGCTATAGCTATTTCTTGTTCATGCGAAATACTCAAAAAGCAATTTTTTAATTCTTTAGTCGGTTTGTTGTTTGAAATATTTATGCATGGTTTACCATTTTCGGAAGAAAGAACTTCTATCTGTTTGAAGCTTAAATATGATGAATATGCTTTTATAAAAGCCTCTTTTGCTGCAAATTTGCCCGCAATACTTGAAATAAAATGTCCTTTTCGTATGGATTCTTCAATTTCGTTTTTCGTAAATATTCTATCGAGGAATTTATCTTTGTAAAGCTCATAAAGCTTTCTTATGCGACTAATCGAAACTATATCGATTCCTATACCTTTAATGTTATTCATAACAAGTTATTTTTTACTAAAAATTTTCCTAAATTCAATTAAGGGGGTAATTTTATGCTGATACAAGACAAAATATTATCTTTGATTTTAGATAAACCTATGAATTACTGGGATCTTTTGAATAATACAAATGTTCTTATAAAGGATTTTATTAATGCTCTTTTTGATCTTCAAAAAAATGGATATATAAATTATGAAAAAGATTTAATATATTTAACAAAGCAGGGCAGAGAGTACACAATAGAAAAAGGCATTAAGCCATTTATCAGCTATAAGTGTTTGCAATGTAGTGGAAGAACCATAGATCTTAACGCTGTCCCACGTGATATTTTAGAAAGATATTTGAAGATTCAAACTAACCGTCCTCAAAGTATACCAGAGGTTGATCAAGGTTTTGTGACACCTGAAGTGACCCTCGCAAGAAGTTTCTTTTTACAGGAGAAAAGAGATATTGACAATTGTTCACTAATATTTATTGGTGATGATGATTTGACAAGTATCGCTGTTGCTCTAATTGGAAATTATAAGCGAATTGTTGTTCTTGATATAGATAAAAGGTTAATTGATTTTATTAATGAAACCGTGAGAGAAGAGAACTTTAAAAATTTCGAAGCTTATGTTTATAATGTAAAAGACGAATTACCCAAGGCTTTTATAGAATCATTCGATGTTTTTTTTACTGACCCACTTGAAACTGTACCTGGATTTATATCTTTTATAAACAGAGGAATACAATCGCTAAAAGGTAATGATTGTGTTGGCTATTTCAATTTGACTTATTTAGAGGCATCGCTTAAGAAGTGGTATTTATTTGAAAGAAATACAATAGAATCTGGTTTTATTATTACAGATGTTATAGAAAAGTTTAATCTTTATACCCTTCCAAATATTGAAAAAGGAAAAGGTTATAAAGTAATTGACTCTGCTCCTTTTGAGGTAAGTGCATCTGATAGGTTATGGTATAATTCGTCTCTTTTCAGGATTTATTCGGTTGATAAGCCAAAAATTATAGAGACTACATCTATTATTCTAAAAGACGAAAAAGATTTTTATTTAGATGAAGATGGGTATGTGGTTTCTATTTAATTTTTAAAGTCTTATAACTCCTTATCGCATTGAATGAAAAAATATTTACGCTATGTTTTAAAAACATGAACTTTATTTAAGGTAAATCTCTATGTATATTTATATTTTTCTTGCAAAGCTCTTTTTAAAATATATAATGATAAGCTTGTGACATTGATTTATGATTTAAAGTAGTTTGGAGGTTGATCTTAATGAAAAGACTTCTATCTATCGTAACTGTCTTTTCTCTTCTTTTTTCTTTGCTTTCAATTCCTAATCTTAATTTAGGAATTACTTTTGCAAAGACAACAAATCCAGGAGCAACTTTTGCTGCT
>JBPOJC010000078.1:0-20039 GCA_052034135.1 Caldisericota bacterium
GTAGAGGAACAGTTGTTACAGGTAGAATTGATAGAGGAATAGTTAAAGTGGGTGATGAAGTTGAAATTATAGGTTTATCACATGATAGAAGGAAAACAGTAGTAACTGGTATAGAAATGTTTAGAAAGATTCTTGATGAAGGTCACCCAGGTGATAATGTTGGGTTACTTCTTAGAGGTGTAGACCATTCTGAAGTAGAAAGAGGTCAGGTTATAGCCAAACCAGGTTCAATTAACCCTCATACAAAATTCGAATCAGAAGTTTACATTCTCTCAAAAGAAGAAGGCGGAAGACATAAAGCATTCTTTACAGGTTATCGTCCGCAGTTCTATATAAGAACAACAGATGTTACAGGAGAGATACAGTTACCAGAAGGCGTAGAGATGGCTATGCCTGGCGACAATGTAAAAATGACAGTTACTCTTATCTACCCTGTTGCCCTTGAAGAAGGACTTCGTTTTGCAATAAGAGAAGGTGGTAGAACAGTGGGAGCAGGCGTAGTACCTAAGATAATTGAATAAAAGTGGAGGATAATCGATAAAATAATGACTAACCAGAAACTTCGTATAAAACTTAGAGCTTACGATCACAGAATACTCGATCAGTCTGTAAAGAAAATTTTAGAGACTGCTTTAGCATCAGGCGCGAAGGTAAGAGGACCGATTCCTCTTCCTACGAAGAAAACTGTTTATACTGTATTACGTTCTCCGCATGTGGATAAAGATTCAAGAGAGCAGTTTGAAATTAGAACGCACAAAAGATTAATTGATATATATGATCCTTCGCCAGATGTTACAAAAGCATTAATGAGCATAGATCTGCCAGCAGGAGTTGACATAGAAATAAAACTTTAAAGTTAATGAGGTGGAGGTATTTATGAATTTTAGAATGTTAGGATTTAAATTAGGTATGACTCAAATATGGAAAGATGATAAGTTAATTCCTGTTACTGTGGTAAAAATGCCAACTGCATATATAATTGAGAGAAAAAACATGAGTAAACATGGTTATAATGCTGTAAAAGTAGGATCTGTAAGCATTCCTAAGGATAAATTAAATAAGCCTGAAGCAGGATTGTTTAAAAATATGGAGACTGGTTATAAATATCTATACGAAATAAGAACTGATGATGAATTTGCCGCCGATACAATCTCTGTAGAATTACTTAATAAAGGGGATATAGTTAAAGTTAGAGGGAAATCAAAAGGTAAAGGTTTTGCTGGCGTAATGGAAAGACACAACCTTAGCGGAGGATTCAAAACTCATGGCTCAATGTCCCATAGAAGAGTTGGTGCCATAGGTTGTAGATTGACTCCTGGTAGGGTTTTCAAAGGAAAAAAGCTTCCAGGACAACTTGGCAATGCATATGTAAATGAGATAAAGAAAGAAGTAGTTGATGTAATTCCCGATAAAGAAGTCATTCTTCTTAAGGGAAGTGTTCCTGGTAGCAAGAACTCATTAGTATTTATTGAAAGGTGATTTTGTCATGATAATTCAAGAATATGATTTTAGTAACGATACAATTTTACAGAGAGAAATAAACGAAGACATTTTTAAAACCTCGATAGACGAGGATATTATAACAGAGATTATAATTGCTACGAAGAATAATAGTAGACAAGGTTCTGCCTGTGCTAAAACAAGGGCTGAAGTAAGCTATAGCACCCGTAAGCCATGGAGACAGAAAGGAACAGGTAGAGCAAGAGCAGGAACGAGAAAATCTCCTATATGGGTAAAAGGAGGAGTCATTTTTCCGCCACGCCCAAGGAAATTTAAAACGAAGCAACCTAAGAAAGTTAAAAAATTAGCCTTTAAATCAGCACTATATATGAAACTGAAAGAACAAAATTTATTTTTGATCAAAAATTTTAATTCTTCAATACGTACAAAAGATGTACTTAAAGATTTTGAAAAAATATCTTTTCTTCTTACTCCTCCAAGAAAGAAAGTCCTTGTAATTTATGATGAGAAAAATAGTTCTCTTAATTTAGCACTCAGAAATGTTATGGATGAATTTACAGCTATTCCATGGGATTCAGTCTGTACCTATGATATTGTTAAGAGCGACAAAGTATTAGCCACAAGCGAAGCCTTTGAGAATTTGGAAAAGAGGTTAGAAAATGTCTAAAAACAGAGAAATTTTATTAAGACCAGTAATTAGCGAAAAATCTATGAATTTACAAAGTAAAGGCATATATACATTCATTGTTGATATTAATTCAAACAAGCAAGAGATAAAAAAAGCTGTTCAAGATATGTTTAATGTGATTGTAAAAGACGTTCGTACTATAAAAGTCTATCCTAAGAAAAGACGAGTACGTAATGCTTTTTCTAAAACAAAAGTCCAGAAAAAAGCTCAAGTACAGCTTGAACAAGGTTATTCAATTGAAAGTCTTAAAGTTTCATAAGGAGTGAGTAGATATGGCACTTAAGTTTCACAAACCAACATCGCCCGGAACAAGAGGAAGAGTATCTCTAATGAGAGAAACTACTTCAAAAGAAAATAAGCCTTACAAGCGGTTAACGCGTGGAAAGGCAAAAACAGGCGGAAGAAATAATCAAGGTAAAATAACGGTTCGTCATGTTGGGGGCGGTCAAAAACAAAAATTTAGAATAATAGATTTTAAACGAGATAAAGTTTCTATTCCTGGGAAAGTAGTAAGCATAGAATATGATCCTAACAGAACTGCTTTAATTGCTTTAATAGCATATAAAGATGGAGAAAAAAGATATATATTAGCTCCATCTGGACTTAAAAAGGGAGATACCATTATAACTTCAGAAGATGCAGACATAAAGGATGGGAATTGTTTAAGTTTAAGAAGCATTCCGCCAGGCACGACTATTCATAATATAGAATTAAAGCCTGGTTGCGGTGGAATCATAGTAAGATCAGCTGGTGCAAGTGCACAGTTACTTGCAAAAGATGATGTTTTTGCTCATGTTAAACTTCCTTCTTTAGAGGTCCGAAAGATACCTTTAGATTGTAAAGCAACTATTGGACAGGTTAGTAATGTTGACCATGAAAATATTGTTTTAGCAAAAGCTGGCAGAAGTAGGAGATTAGGTAAAAGACCTTCTGTAAGGGGTACTGCAATGAATCCAGTAGATCATCCGCATGGCGGTGGAGAAGGAAAGTCTCCAATTGGTTTACCTGGACCACAAACTCCATGGGGAAAACCAGCTCTTGGTTACAAAACTCGTAATCCAAAGAAACATTCTTCAAAATTAATATTAAAGAGAAGAAAGAAATAAGGAGAGTGAATTATGCAAAAGAATAAATCATCGATACAGGAAGAAATTTCTCCTAAAAAGAAGTCAAAACCTTTTGTTGATGAGAAGCTAATTAAAAAAATAAACATAATGAATATGACTGGCGAAAAGCGTATAATTAAAACATGGAGTAGGTCATCTACTATAACTCCTGAAATGGTAGGTTTTACAATTGCTGTTCATAATGGCAAAGTGCATATACCAGTTTACATAAATGAGGCAATGATTGGTCATAAGCTTGGCGAGTTTGCTCCAACTCGAACGTTTAGGTCTCATAATAGACCAACCGAGCGCTCGACATCTTTGACTTAATGAGGTGATATAAATATGGAAGTATACTCAAAATTGAGATATAGTAGACTAAACCCCTATAAAGCAAGAAAAGTTGCTAAGTTAATAAAAGGAAAAGATGTAGAAGAAGCTTCTGCAATTTTAAAAAGCATACCCCATAAAGGTGCGAATGTTATATATAAAGTCCTACAGTCAGCAATAGCAAATGCTGTTCATAATTACGAAATGGATAAAGAAAAATTATTTGTAAAAAGAGTTCTTGTTGATGAAGGCACTCCTTTTAAAAGGGTAAGTCCTCGTGCTTTTGGGAGAGCCGATATAATTAAGAGAAGAACATCACATATTACAGTTTATTTAGCGGAAAGGGAGATTTAAAATATGGGACAAAAAACTCATCCTTTTGGTTATAGACTTGGCGTTATTTATGATTGGAATGTGCATTGGTTTTCAAAACAACCAAATTATCAGAAAAATCTCATAGAAGATTTAAGAATAAGAAATGAGATAGATAAACTTGGTAGCGATATGGCAATCTCTAAGACCGAGATTGATAGAAAAGGAAATGAAGTAAGAGTTAGAATATATACTGCAAGACCCGGAATACTTATAGGAAGACATGGTTCAAATGTTGAAGCACTGCGTAAAAAACTCGAAAAAGTAATTGATGGAAATATTCTTAAACTTGAAGTAGTAGAAGTAGGCAACTCTGATTTAAATGCTAAATTAGTTGCGGAATCAGTTGCACAGCAAATTGAAAAAAGGATTCCATATAAAAGAGCTATGAAACAAGCAATATTTAGAGTTATGAAGAACGGAGCAATTGGTGTTAAGGTTATGTGTTCAGGGAGATTGAATGGTGCTGAAATAGCAAGAAGTGAATGGTTTAGAGAAGGGAGACTTCCTCTTCATTCCATTCGCGCAAAAATTGATTACCATTCTACAACTGCGCATACCAAATTTGGCTGTATAGGTGTAAAGGTTTGGATTTATACAGGTGATGTATCTACTGATTCAGCAGGTTTGCCAGCTCTTTTGTCAATGAGTGGAGGTTAGTTTAATATGTTAATGCCTGAAAGAACAAAATATAGAAAGCAACATAGAGGAAGGATGAGAGGTAAAGCATACAGGGGCTCAAGTTTATCTTTTGGTGATTATGGGATTAAAGCTTTAGAGCCTTGTTGGCTAACATCTCGTCAAATAGAAGCTGCAAGAATTGTAATTACCCAGGCAACACAAAAAACTGGAAAGTTTTGGATTAGAGTTTTTCCAGATAAATCTGTGACGAAGAAATCAGCTGAAACAAGAATGGGCGGAGGTAAAGGAGATGTTGATCATTGGGTAGCAGTCATTAAACCTGGAAGAATCTTATATGAATTCACGGGTGTTAGCGAAGAAAAGGCTAAAAGAGTAACTGATTTAGTCTCTGCCAAGTTACCTATAAAAGTTAAACTTGTTACGAGAAGTGAGCAGGAGGCCATATAATAAATGAAGCTCTATAAAATTAAAGAAATGTCAACTGAAGAAATGAGCAAAAAACTTTTAGACTTAAAAAAAGAGTTGTTTTTCTTAAATCATAAAAAGAATCTACATCAACTTGACAAGCCTATAGAAATAAGGAATTTAAGAAGAGATATACGTAGATTGGAAACACTTTTAAGGGAGAAAAAGAATGTATAGTCATAGGAAAATTATAGTTGGGAATGTTGTAAGTGACAAAAATGATAAATTTAGAGTAGTTGAAGAGAAAGCAAGAGTTGTAGGCCATCCGCTGTACAGAAAACTGGTTGAGAAGACAAGAAAGTTTCATGTTAGTGATCCGGAAGGAATTTCTAAAGTTGGCGATTTGGTTAAAATACAAGAATGTAGACCGATCAGCAAAACAATAAGATGGAAAATACTTGAAGTAGTTTCTTCAGAACGAGAAAAAGGAGAGTGATGTGATTTGATAAGACAATATTCAAGGTTGAAAGTTGCAGATAATAGTGGTGCCAAGGTAGTTTCCGTGATAGGTATACTTGGTAGTTCAAATCGTAAGTATGGATATGTCGGAGATAAAGTTGTAGTTACAGTAAAACAAGCTGCGCCTGCTAGCGCCATAAAAAAAGGAAGCGTTGAAAGGGGAGTTATTGTTAGAACTAGTTTTCCGATAAAACGTAGCGATGGCAGCACGGTCAGATTTGGAGACAATGCTGTCGTTATAATAGATGACGAAGGAAACCCAAAAGGAACGCGTATCTTTGGACCTGTTTCACGTGAATTGCGCGAAAAAGGTTATATGAAAATAATTTCTTTGGCTCCGGAGGTAGTATAATGATACTTAAGCGCGGAGATACAGTTTTAGTAATATATGGTAAAGATAAAGGCAAAAAAGGTAAAATTATTAAAGTTATAGATAAAGACTTAAAAGAAGCCCCTAAAGTAATAGTTGAAGGAATCAATATTGCCAAAAAAGCTGTTAGGCCTTCTCAGAAATTTACTCAGGGGGGTATTATAACAAAAGAAATGCCTCTTTTTTCAAGTAAAGTAATGTTAATATGTCCTGTTTGTGGTCAATCAACGAGAGTTGGGAAAAGATTACTTGAAAATGGTAAGCGTGTTCGCTATTGCAAAAAGTGTAATGAAATAATTGATAAGGGTTAAAGTATTGGAGGAATGAAAGAATGAGTGCCGATAAAAGCAAAAAAAGTGCTTCAACAATTGAAGAAATAAAGACAATAGATGAAGCAATTTCACAACAATTGATTGACAAATTTAAGAAAGAAGTGCCCGAGCAACTTAAAAAGAAATTAAATTATGAAAATATTATGGAAATACCAAAACTTGTAAAAATAACTGTAAATAGAGGTGTTGGGGAAGCAACTCAGGACATAAAAGCTATAGATCATTCAATGGAAGAACTTTTTCTTATAACAAAACAAAAACCTGTAATAAGAAGAGCAAAAGTTTCTATAGCTAATTTTAAAGTGAGAAAAGGTCAACCAATTGGTGTAATGGTTACTTTAAGAGGAAAAAGAATGTATTCCTTTTTGGAAAAACTTATTAATACTGCTTTACCAAGAATTAGGGATTTTAAAGGTCTCGATCCTCATTCTTTCGATGGTCATGGTAATTATACTTTTGGAATCAGGGAACAGCTTATTTTCCCTGAAATTGATTATAACAAGGTTGATAAAATTAGAGGAATGAATATAACGATTTGTACAACTGCTAAAAATGATGAAGAAGCGAAAGCTCTTCTTGAAGCATTTGGATTTCCGTTTAGAAAATAGGAGGTTATAAAAAATATGGCAAGATTGGCATTGATAAATAAAGCTAATAAAAAACCTAAGTTTTCAACAAGAAAGCATAATAGGTGTCAAATTTGCGGCAGACCACGCGCATATTATAGAGATTTTGGGTTATGCAGATTATGCTTGAGAAAGTATGCTTTAGAGGGAAAAATTCCTGGCCTTAAAAAGGCGAGCTGGTAGGTCTTTGAGATGGATAAAAAAATGAGATCATTAAACCCACTTGCTGATTTTGTAGTTAGAATCAAAAATGCAAATATGGTTTACAAAAGCGTAGTAGAAACCCCAACAAATAAGCAAATTAAAGAAATTGCCAAAATATTACGATTAGAGGGATTTATAGACGACTATCAAATATTTAATGAAGAAGATGGTAAGGAAAAAATGAGAGTATATTTAAAATACGGAAACGATAAGACAAGATGTCTTAATAATATAGCTCTCGTTTCTAAGCCACAAAGAAGGATTTATAGTTCCTCTGATAAGTTGCCAAGAGTGAAAAGGGGCATTGGAATAGCAATAATTTCAACATCACAAGGACTTATGACCGATAAACAAGCACGTAAACTTGGACAAGGTGGAGAAATTATTTGTTATGTTTGGTAATGAAAGTTTAAAGGTGAAGGAGTAATTAGGATATGTCTAAAGTTGGTAAAAAACCAATAATAATACCTGAAAATGTTACAGTTGATCTCGATCCAACTACAAATACAGTTACCGTTAAAGGACCAAAGGGTGAACTAACAAAAACATTTGATAAAAGAATTTCTATTAAAATTGAAGAAAATAAAATTATTGTAGAAAGAACTTCTGATGAAAAAGAAGTAAAAAAACTTCATGGTTTAGTTAGAGCATTAATAGCTAATATGGTAACAGGTGTAAGTCAAGGTTTTATAAAAAGATTAGAATTAAGTGGTATGGGATACAAAGCAGCTCTTAATGGAAATAAATTGGTATTGAATTTAGGTTTTACTCACCCAGTTGTTTTTGAACCTTTAGATGGAATCGAGTTTAATTTACCAGTAGAAACTATTATAGAAGTAAAGGGCATCGACAAGGAGACTGTTGGGCTCATGGCTTCTAAAATACGCCACTCAAGGAACCCCGATCCTTATAAAGGGAAAGGCGTTAAATATATGGGCGAAACGATCAGGAAAAAAGCTGGTAAGTCTCTTGGAAAGGCAGGTGCATAAGTTTTATGAGTAGAGAAGATAGTAGAATTCTACGACATAATAGGATAAGGAAAAAAGTAAAAGGCAATTCTTTACGTCCAAGGCTTTCTGTATATAAAAGCTTAAAATATATTTATGCTCAGGTAATTGATGACGAAAAAGGCATTACTATTACTTCTGCTTCAACAAATGAACCTGATTTTAGGAAAGCTTATTCGAATTTCAAAAATAAGGAAGCAGCGAAAAATTTAGGCGAAATTTTGAGCAAGAGAATCAAAGAAAAGAACATTGATGAAGTGGTAATGGATAGGGGTGGCTTTAAATATCACGGAGTTGTAAAAGAGTTTGCTGATGCAGTAAGAAATGGAGGTATTAAGTTTTAATGTTTGATCCAATTGATGAAATAATTGAAGAGGAAATAATTACCGAAGAACAATATGAAGAAGAGACAATTAATATTTCAAGAGTCTCAAAAACTGTAAAAGGGGGAAAAAGACTTAAATTCAGAGTTCTCATTGTTGTAGGAAATGGTAATGGATTGGTAGGAGTAGGATTAGGAAAGTCTGATCAGATACCAGTGGCTATTCAGAAAGCAATTAATTCAGCAAAAAGAGATTTAATTAGGGTACCTCTAAAAGGAAAAACCATTCCTTATGATGTTAGAGGTAAATGTGGTTCAACAGTGGTTTATCTTGCGCCAGCTGTTTCTGGAACGGGAATAATAGCTGGTGGAGCCACGAGAAAAATTCTTGATAAAGCTGGCGTTAAAGATGTAATTGGTAAAATATATGGTTCATCGAATGCAGTCAATGTAGCAAAAGCAACGATAAATGCCCTTAAACAACTGAAAGATCCCGTAGAAATTGCAAAAATGCGTGGAGTTACTCTTAAGCAACTATTTGGAATTTGATGAAGGGAGGAGATTGTTTATGATTAAGCTGGAAAATCTTCAAAAAAGAAAAAGTATTATTAAACCTTCAAAAAGGGTAGGCAGAGGAAGCTCTTCCGGTAAGGGAGTAAGGTGCGGTTATGGAAATAAAGGAGCTAAAGCTCGCTCAGGCAGAACAAAAGCTGTAGGTTTTGAAGGAGGACAAACTCCTTTATATAGAAGAATTCCTAAATATCGAGGATTTAAATCTTTCTCTTCATTTGAAAAGGCTACTGTCACGCTAAAAGTTTTAAGCGAAAAATATTCCTCTGGTGATGTTGTTGATATTAATTCTTTAAAAGAAAAAGGTATTGTTCCGTCGACATGTAAGAAATTTAAAGTTGTTAATTCAGGAGATCTGGACAAATCTTTAAAAATTATAGGTGAAGCCACTCAATCTGCTAAAAAAATTATTGAAAGTCACGGTGGTAACCTGGAGGGAGTTTCCTAAAAGTGCTTAAAAATATTTTAAATGCTCTCAAGCTTCCAGAAGTTAGAAAAAGAATTACTTTTACTTTTTTAATTTTTATTTTGATTAGGCTTGGACATTATGTAATTGTTCCTGGAATTAATAGAACTATCCTTGCAGACATAGTTTCACAAAGCGGATTTTTGGGTTTATTGGATCTTTTCTCCGGTGGCGGTTATAGAAATTTTTCCATTTTTTCCCTTGGTGTGCTTCCATACATCAATGCTTCAATTATCCTTCAACTTTTAGCAGTTGTCATACCATATCTTGAAAATTTAACAAAAGAGGGTGGCGAAGAAGGAAGAAGAAAAATTGCTGTTTATACTAATTGGCTGACTTTAGGTTTGGGAATTTTGCAGGCATTTATGTTTGCAAATTATATTTTTAAGGATGCGCTAATATCTCAGAGCTTTATGACAAAATTAGTTGTAATTGTTACATTAATTGCTGGAACTTTCCTTCTTATATGGTTAGGAGAATTAGTTACAGAAAATGGAATTGGCAATGGAGTATCATTAATAATTTTTGTTGGTATAATTTCAAGAGTTCCTCTATCAATAACTGAGGCTACTCAGATGCTTCGCGGAGGTTCTCTTACATATACAACACTTATTTTAGCCATTATTGTAAGTTTGCTTGCCTTGGCAGGAATTATATATGTTTATCAAGCAGAACGCCGGATAGTTGTTCAGTATTCAAAGAGAATTGTCGGTAGAAAAATGTACGGAGGTCAATCTACTTATATTCCATTAAAACTTGTTCAGGCAGGGGTTTTACCAATTATTTTTGCCTCTTCTGTTATGATGTTTCCAGGAATCATTAGTCAATTTTTCCCCGGAACAGCATTCGAAAATTTTGTTAAAACATATCTTACTTCCCAAACTTCTATATGGTTTAACCTTGGCTTTTTCTTGTTAGTTGTATTCTTTACATATTTTTATACATCTATAACCTATAATCCCTCTGATCTTGCTGATAATCTTCAAAAATATGGAGGATTTATTCCTGGAGTTAGGCCAGGTAAAGCTACTGCTGATTACATTCAAAGTGTTTTGAATAGAATTACATTTCCTGCATCTATATTTCTTGCAGCACTTGCTGTGCTGCCCAATGTCTTGCTTGTTAGAACAAATCTTTCTATATTTTACTTTGGTGGTACATCTATTCTTATTATGATTGGAGTTGCGATTGAAACAGCTCAACAGTTAGAAGCTTTCTTGGTGATGCGGCAATACAGAGGTTTTTTAAAGTAATGATAAGCATATTAATTGGTCCTCCTGGATCAGGTAAAACAACACAAGCTAAATTGTTAGCAAAAGAGCTTGATCTTCCATTAATCGCAACTGGAGATCTTGTTAGAAAAGCAATTAATGATAATTATAAGAATTATAAAGAAATCGTTGACGGAGGAAGCTTACTACCCGATACAGTAGTTTTTGAGATTATAAGGAACGATATTGAGAAGCTTGATATTAAGAGAGGTTTTATTATTGAAGGTTTTCCAAGGACAATTGGTCAAGCAAAGATTCTTGATGACTACTTAAATTTTAATAAAATCTCAATCGATTTTGTTTTTTACCTTCAAATAGGCAAAGAAGAATTAATGGAAAGAATTCTTAAAAGAAAATATACTGATAAGAGCGACCGACCTGATGATGATTTAGAAGCATTTAATAAAAGACTCGAAGTATATTTTTCCGATTCTTATCCTTTGTATGAATATTATACAAAAAGGTATTTACTATATGAAGTATCTGCTTCAAATGATATCGATAATGTATTTTCTGATATTCTCGCTGTCATTAGTTTTTGGAAAAAGGGAAAAATTTTAATTAGATCATGATTCTATTAAAGAATGGAGAAGAGTATAAATTGATGAAGAAAGCAGGGTCAATTCTTGCTGGAACAATGGAATTTTTAGAAAGCAAGATAGCTCCTGGTGTTTCTGCTCAAAAGCTTGATGCTTATGCTTACGATTTTATTCGTAAACATGGTGCAGAACCAGCCTTTCTGGGTTTTAATAATTATAAATATACAACTTGTATTTCTGTAAATAACGAAGTTATACACGGTTTACCGCTTAAAGAAAAAATTCTTCACGAGGGCGACATCGTTTCTATTGACATAGGGTGTTCATATAGAGGATATTTTGCAGATATGGCAAAGACTTTTCCTGTTGGTAAAGTTAGCGAAAAAAGAAAACTTTTAATTGAGGTTACTGAAAAATCTCTAATTATGGGTATAAATTCTGTTAAGGTTGGTTCTCATATTGGAGAAATAGGTTTTACGGTACAAACTTTTGTTCAAAAGAATGGATTTTCAGTTGTTAAGAATTTTGTTGGCCATGGTATTGGATTAAAGTTACACGAAGAACCCCAAATACCTAATTTTGGCGAAAGCGGAAATGGACCATTAATTAAGACAGGAATGGCTTTAGCAATAGAACCAATGGTTAATTCTGGATCGGATGAAGTTTTAACTCTCTCTGATGGGTGGACCGTTGTAACAAAAGATGGTAGCGATTCAGCACATTTTGAGCACACTGTTTTTGTTAATGATCAGTCTGTGGAAATATTAACATTACTTTTTTGAGAGCTGATTAGGAAATGGGAAACAAAGACATTTTAGAGACCGAGGGCGTAATAACGGAAAAGCTCCCAAATGCTATGTTTCGAGTAAAGCTCGATAACGGGAGAGAAATTATTGCTCATATATCTGGTAAGATGAGAATGAATTTTATAAAACTTGTTGTTGGTGACAGAGTTAAAGTTGAAATAAGTAAGTATGATTTATCAAAAGGTAGAATTACTTATAGACTTTAATGAAAGATTAATAGGGAGGTTAAAGTGAAAGTACAAGCTTCTGTCAAGAAGAGATGTAAAGATTGCAAGATAGTTAGAAGAAAAGGTCGTGTTTATATTATTTGTAGTAATCCTAAGCATAAGCAAAGACAAGGATAAGGATTAGGAGAGGAGAAGTTTAGAAAATGCCAAGAATTGCTGGTGTAGATTTACCTCTTAACAAGAGAGTAGATATAGCTTTAACAAAAATTTACGGTGTTGGTCCGAGCAATGCCATTCAAATTTTAAAAGAAGCAAATGTTTCGACTGACTTAAAAGTAAAAGATTTATCTGAAGACCAAGTTGAGCGTATTGCTCAGGCAATCAGAGAAAACTATATTGTTGAAGGGGATTTAAGAAAAATAGTATCGCAAAACATTAGAAAACTAATGGATATTGGTTGCTATAGAGGACTGAGGCATAAGAGAGGTCTCCCTGTTAGAGGACAGAGAACTCGAACGAATGCACGTACGAAAAAAGGACCAAGAAAAACGATTGGAAGCAAGTAAATGAAAGGAGTTTTAAATGAGAGAAAATGGCTGAAGAAGTAAAAGCGCAAGAAGCAGAAGTTAAAACAACAACAAGGCGGAAATCTAAAAAAGCACCACCTGAAGGGAAAGTTTATATTTATGCTACGTTTAATAATACAATTGTTTCTATTACTAATCCAAATGGCGATGTAATTTGTTGGAGTTCAGCAGGTACTTCAGGATTTAAAGGAACAAGAAAAGGTACAGCATATGCAGCACAAGTTGCAGCAGAAAACGCAGCCAAGAAAGCTTTAAGTCTTGGCATGAAACAGGTAGAGGTCTATGTTAAGGGACCTGGTCCTGGCAGAGAGACAGGTATAAGAGCTATACAGGGAGCCGGTTTAGATGTAGTTTTAATTAAAGATATTACTCCAATCCCTCACAATGGTTGCAGACCACCAAAACCAAGGAGAATGTAAAAAATGGCAAGATATATTGAGCCTTTATGCAAAAAATGTAGAAGATTAAATGCAAAACTTTTCCTGAAAGGCGACAGATGTCTTGGAGATAAATGTTCTTTTCAAAAAAGATCATATAGCCCAGGGCAGCATGGTCCTGTAGTTAGGAGAAGAAAACCTACTGATTATGGTGCTCATCTTACAGAAAAACAAAGAGCTAAGTTCTATTATGGATTAATGGAAAATCAGTTTAGAAAATATTTTGAGGAAGCATCAAGTCAGCGTAAAATACCTACAGGGGATCGCCTTATCCAGCTTTTGGAAAGAAGACTTGATAATGTTCTTTATAGGTCTGGAGTGGGAGTTTCTCGACAAATGGCTAGACAATTTGTTCTTCATAAGAAAATTCTTGTAAATGGAAAATGCGTAAATATTCCTTCCTATAGGCTTAAAGCTGGCGATAAGATAACTTTAAAAGAAGATCTCAAAAAAAATGTTTATGCTTTAGCATTTAAGGAAAGAAACATTACTCTGCCACCCTGGATAAATATAGATAAAGAAAAATTCGAAATAGAAATTATGAGAGAGCCACTAAGAGAAGAGGTTATAGTTCCATTTAACGAGCAATTGATTGTAGAGTTCTATTCTAAGTAGTAAAAAATAGGAAGTGAGGTATAAATGGGCTTTATTCTTGATGATTTGAGGCTCACAATTTTAAGCGAAAACGAATTTAAAGGGGAATACGAGATTTTTCCTCTTCATAGAGGTTATGGAACAACTATTGGAAATGCTCTTAGAAGAGTGCTTCTCTCTTCTATTCCTGGTATTGCTGTTACTGCTGTGCATCTTGAAGGTATATATCATCAGTTTGTCTCTATTCCTTATGCATTAGAAGATGGTATTAATCTTGTTGCTAATATAAAGAAACTTGTTTTTAAGGGTGAATTGAATGAAAGAAAAACTGTTACAGCTAATGTTCACGGGAAAAGAGAAGTAAAAGCATCTGATCTTGTTTGCCCAGGCGGAATTGAAATTACCAACAAGGATCTTGTTTTAGCCCATCTTGTTGATAATTCTGCAAAGTTTAATTTAACTTTGTACATTGAAGAGGGTTTTGGATTTAAATTTGCGGAGGAAAATAGAGATTCTTCTTTTCCAATTGGTGTATTTCAAATTGATTCAGATTTTTCACCTATAAAACATATTGGATTTGAAGTAAAACAAACAATGTTTGGTGAATCGTTAAATTATGAAGATCTTATTATTACAATTGAAACTAATGGAGCAATAGCACCAATGGATGCACTAAGAACTGCAACTGATATTCTTACTGAGTATTTTTCAAATATATTAACTCAAAAAGAAATAAAAGAGGAAATTCCAGAGGAAATGTATGTTCCAGAAATACCGGATATACTCAAGAGACCTTTAGAGGAGGTAGTCCCGCTGTCTGTAAGGACTGGTAATGTTTTTAAGAAAGCTGGCATCTACACAGTTGGCGATCTACTCGGTAAATCTAAAAAAGACCTTCTATCACTAAAGAATTTTGGCGTTAAATCTCTTTCTGAGACTATTGATGAACTTATGAAAGTAGTAGATATAGAAAGATTAAAAAGCAGGATTGATCTTCCTTTAGTTCAAGAGATTATAAGTGGTGAAATATCATTAAGAGAAGAAATGGCCGCTCCTGTGATATCTACAGATGAAGCTACTTTGAAGCCGGAAAAAGAGGTTTTCGAAGAAAATATATTAAATAAACCCATAGAAGAAATGGCTGTTGAGATTGGTTTACCTCGGGGGCAAGTTGAGAAACTAAAAAAACTTCAAATAGAAACAGTTGAGCATTTAACACGTATGAAAAGAGAAGATTTGCTAACAGGAAACTATAAATTATCGAAAAAATATGTTGATAAAATAGAAGACTTTTTAATCAGCCATAATCTAAGATATAAAGAGTAAAGGAGTAATTATCAAATGAGACATGGCAGAAAATATAGAAAACTAAACTTTTATAGTGGTAAAAGGCAGAGTTACCTTCGTAATATGGCAATTTCGCTTATTAAATCTGAAAGTGTTGTTACAACTTCAGCTCGTGCTAAAGAAGTCAAAAGACATACTGAAAAAATTATTACTTTATGTAAGGATGATAGTCTTTCCTCTAAAAAAAAGGCTTACTCATATTTACGCGATAAAGAAGTTGTGGAAAAACTTTTTACCACGCTAAAAGATAGATATGCAGATAGAGATGGTGGTTATGTAAGAATTTTCAACATAGGATACAGAAGAGGCGATGGTGCAAAAATGTCTCTGCTCAAACTTACTTAATTGATGTGCCATTTATTGAGTTTTCAAATGTAAGCTTTAAATATCCCGAGGAAACAGATTTAGCTCTCTGTAATGTAAATCTTTCAATTGAAAAGGGCGAGTTCGTCTCTATAGTTGGAGCAAATAGTTCAGGAAAAACTACCCTTGGAAGATTAATGAATGCTTTATTAATCCCTACAAGCGGTAAGGTTATTGTAGATTACTTAGATACATTAGATCAAACCAATATCATACCTGTTCGAAAAAGAGTGGGAATGATATTCCAAAATCCAGATAATCAAATTGTAGCAACTACTGTCGAAGAAGAGGTAGCTTTTGGACCTGAGAATTTATGTATGCCATCTAAAGAGATAAAAGAACGAGTTGATAGAGCTTTAGAGATTACCGGTTTAACTTATTACAGGAATTACCCCCCGCATCTTTTATCTGGTGGGCAGAAACAACTTCTTGCAATAGCTTCAATTCTTGCAATGGATCCACGGTGTATTGTTTTTGATGAGCCAACTTCCTTGCTTGATCCTTCGAATCGTAAAGTTGTAACTGATAAAATTAAAGAACTAAGTGATAGTGGCATGACTGTTGTTTTCATAACTCATAGAATGGATGAAGTTCTGTTATCGAAAAGAGTTATAGTGCTTAAAAATGGTAATATAGCAATGGAGTGCAAACCAATTGAGCTTTTTTCTTTAAAATTGGAAGATCTTGCCGAATTAAATTTATATCCTCCTGAAATTGTTCAGGTTATAAATTCTCTACGAGAAAAAGGAATACCCGTTCCAAAAGAAATAATATCTTCTGAAGATTTAGTCGATTATTTATGCCAATAGAAGTAAAAAACCTTACTTTTACTTATGATGAAGGCTTTATTTTTGCTAAGAAAGCTCTTGATAATGTCTCAATAAATATTAAAGATGGGGAAATAGTAGGAATTATTGGTCATACAGGTTCAGGTAAGTCTACTCTTGTTCAACATTTAAACGGATTAATAAAACCAAAAAAACCTGATTGTGTCGTTGTTGATGGAGTAGATATTTATGATGCGAAGGTTAATTTAAAAGAGATCAGACAAAAAGTAGGTCTTGTATTTCAATATCCCGAGATGCAACTGTTTGAAGAAACAGTTGAAAAAGAAATTGCTTTTGGTCCGAAAAATTTAGGAATTTCAGATGAAGAGATAAAAGAGAGAGTTAAAGAGGCATTGGATATGGTTTCTCTTGATTATAATAGGTATAAAGATCGCTCACCTTTTCTTTTGAGTGGTGGAGAAAAAAGAAGAATTGCAATAGCAGGCATTTTGGCAATGAAACCAAAATATTTTATTCTTGATGAACCAACAGCTGGTCTTGATCCATGGGTAAGGGTTGAAATCCTCAAAGAGCTCCAAAATATAAATAATAGAGGCACAACAATAGTCATAGTATCGCATGATATGGATGAGATTTCTAAAATTGCAAAAAGAATATATGTGTTAAGTAATGGTTGTGTGGCTTTAAGTGGATCTTGTAAGTATGTATTTTCTCAGTTTGATAAAATTAAGGAATTAGGTCTTTCTTTACCTCAAATTACAGAAATATTATATTTACTGAACTCTAAATGTGGAGAAGTCGATTTTACTGAACTTGACATTTCTAAAGCCGTAGATGAAATATTAATAAGTCTTGAGAGAAAAGGTAAATGGAAATCAAAAATAGCTTAACAATTGGACAATATGTTCCAACAGGAAGCCTTATTCATAAGCTCGATCCTCGAACAAAGTTAATTTTGGTTCTATTATTTATGGTAATGGTTTTTCTTGTAAAATCTATTCTGGGTTATATTCTGCTTTTTCTGTTTATCTTGATTCTTATCATTATGTCTAAGGTTCAAATTAAATATTTTATAAGAGGTTTAAAACCAATTCTTATCCTCATTGTATTTACTGTTATATTACAACTTTTTTTCACAAAAGGAAGTCCAGTCCTGACTTTAGGGCCACTTGTAATCACAAAAGAAGGGGTTTATCTTGCAGTATTTATATTATTACGTCTTGTATTACTGGTTTTTTCCTCTTCTCTTTTGACATTGACAACTTCTCCAATGGAGCTAACAAATGCTCTTGAGTATGTGCTCACCCCGTTTAAATTTATAGGGTTACCTTCAGGAGAAATTTCAATGATGATGACAATTGCTTTAAGATTTATTCCAACAATTTTAGAGGAAACCGATCGTCTTATAAAGGCTCAAAGCGCAAGAGGAGTAGATTTTGAAAGTGGCGGTTTATTCAGCAAAATTAAGAATATGATCCCCATACTCGTGCCATTATTTATATCTGCTTTTAGAAGAGCCGATGATCTTGCTATAGCTATGGAGGCAAGGTGCTTTCAGGTGGGAGCAAAAAGGACTCACCTTAAAGAACTTAAGTTTGGAATATTAGATTATATTTTTGCATTAATATTCATTTCTGTTGTTACAACTATTAGTTTACTTTATTAATGAATTTTAAAAAATATTTAGCTTCTGTTTCTTATGATGGAAGTGATTATTTTGGTTTTACAAAATTAATTGATAAAGCTAATATTCAACAAGAAATAGAGAGAGTTTTAGTTTCTATTTTTAAAAAAGAAGAAGTATTTAATCCAAATATAAAATGTGCTTCTCGAACTGATGCTGGAGTTCATGCAATTGGACAGATAATTCTGTTTTCGCTTCCAGATAATGTTATTCCTTCTTTTAAGATCTTGGACATAATAAATTCAAGGCTTTCACCTTTTGTAAAATTTAACTGGATAACTCAAGTGGATAAGGATTTTGATTTATTTTCTCATATTTTAAGCAAAGAATATGTTTATTTATTAAGTAGGAAACCTCTCTCCCCATTTACGGAAAGATTCCTTTTCTATTACAATTATGAAATTGATTTTGATAGGCTAAAAAATGTTTTTAAACTTTTTGAAGGGGAACATGATTTCTCAATGTTTGCAAAAGAATCAAATAGGTATAAATCAACAATATGTAATTTAGAAGCAGCAGATGTTCAATATTTAAAAGAAAAAGAACTAATTGTTTTCTACTTAAAAGGTAATCGCTTTTTATATAATATGGTAAGAAGGCTTGTTGGATTTGCTCTGCTCGCCAGCAAAATAAATAAAACACCTAACAGATTTGAAGATTATTTTTATCCTCCATATTTAAAATTAACTACTCAAAAAGTTCCCTCTAATGGACTTTACCTCCTGAGAGTTAATTTAATTCCTTGATCTAAACTCAATTTGAATCTATTTTTTGAGTAAAAGGGAAAGTCCAAATGCAGCAAGACCTGCACCAAAACCAATAAATAGTCCTGCGTATAAATTATTTAATAGATACCCTATTCCAAGACCAATGAATATACACGCAGGAACAAAAATACCACCAATACCATATGAAAAATCAGTTTTTTCTCCAGACATTATTTCATCACCTTCTTACCTTAAAATTATCTTTTTCCATAAAAACTAAAGATATTTTTTTCTGAGTTTAATCTTATTCTTCTTGTAATA
Organism: Caldisericota bacterium; assembly: GCA_052034135.1. Classification (GTDB taxonomy): domain Bacteria; phylum Caldisericota; class Caldisericia; order UBA6126; family JAGPKI01; genus JAGPKI01. The sequence goes on from JBPOJC010000078.1 coordinate 19,032, forward strand.
TCGAGCATTTGTCCGATTGATTCTTTTATGTCACCTATAGCACTTAAATTGTTATTTATTATTTCATTGCAAACTGAGTTTACTTTTTCAGTTAATTCCTCTTTGGGAAATGTATTGTTTATAATTCCAAGGTCCAGTGCTTCTTTAGAATTGATGATTTTGCTTCTAAAAATAAGGTCTTTTGTTGCTCTAAATCCAACCATATCGATGAGATTTGAAATTCCACCAAATGAAGGGGTTATACCATCCTTTATACCTGGAAAACCAAAATTTGCATCAGAAGCTGAGAATGCAAGATCAGATAATAAAACTAATTCAAAACCAGCATCGAATGCATCACCGTTAACTTCTGCTATAACAGGTTTTTTTATCTCGGATAGTTTATTAAATACTTTCCAGCCGAATTCGCTGAATTCGCATAATTCAGCTGCATCATAGGTAGAAAGTTCCTCTTTATCTAATCCTTTAGAGAAGCAGCTATTACTACTACTTATAACTATTACTTTAATTTCGTTACTGTGATGACAAATTTTTAAGGCATTTTTAAACTCTCTTAATAGTTTTACTGAGATAAAATTGTTGCCTACAGGTTCTGAAAAAGCTATCCTACCAACATAATCTTTGATATTAAAAGAAATGTTAAACCATTCTTCTCTCAAATCTTCTCCCCCTTAGTAAAGTTATTTTAAACTAAATATAAGAATCTATTTTAAAAATGCAATGATACAATTTGCCTCAACTCAAATCTTGATGAAAAGTAATCGTTAACTAGAATTAAAGATCTTGATAAATTATATATGTTCTTTATGTAGGACAATTCTCACAGGAGGGTAAAAAAAGGAGACCCTTCGTCACTTATGAAGATGCTCCTCATCTTTTTTGTCATTCTGAGCGTAAGCGAAGAATCTCAGTGCTCCTCAGGAAGACTGTGGGAGGTGGTTGTAGACCCTTCGTCACTTATGAAGATGCTCCTCAGGGTGACGAGGTTGGGTTTGGGATCCTTGTAAA
>JBPOJC010000106.1:0-8587 GCA_052034135.1 Caldisericota bacterium
TTTTCTCCCATTCTCCTGTTAATTCTGGCTTTGTTAGTTCTAAAAGTTCTATACCATTTAATAATTCGACTAAATAAATCCCCTTATCGGTTGGTTTTAAATTTTTGCCCTCTCTTTCTAAGTAGGATACCTCAATTAATCTCTCAATTATTTGTGCTCTTGTAGCGGGAGTACCTATACCTTTATCTTTAATTGTCTCTCTTAATTCCTCATCTTCTATTAGTTTACCTGCTCCCTGCATTGCAGAAAGGAGTGTTGCATCAGTATATCTTGGTTTTGGTTTTGTTTCTTCTTCTTTAAGAGAAGTTTTAATAATTTTTACATCTTCTCCCTCTTTTAGTTTACTTAATTTAACTTTCTTTTCCTTTTCTCCATAGACTTCTTTAAACCCTGCAAATATCAATACCTTTTCTTTACTTTCAAAAGTATTATCTAAAACAGAGGTAATAACTACAGTTTCTCTATACTTAGCTGGTTCACCGAAAACTGACAGGAATCTTTTCACAATTAAATCGTAAATTTTCTTTTCATCCTGTTTTAACTTTTCTATAACTGGTTTTTCTGTTGTCGGTATTATTGCAAAGTGATCGGTAACTTTTGCATCGTTAACAACCCGGTTTGATAATTTATTTATTCGTGTTTGAGCAACGTTAGCGAATTCTTTGTATTCCGCAACAGTAGATATAGATTCAAGTATTTTGGGCAATTCTGTAAGCATGCTTTTTGGAAGATATCTACTATCTGTTCTTGGATAGGTTATAAGTTTCTTTTCTTCGTAAAGTGCTTGAGCTATATTTAGAGTCTTTGATGCAGTAAAACCAAAGTTTTTGTTTGCGTCTCTCTGTAGCTCTGTTAAATCATAAAGAAGTGGATGTTGTTCAGTTGTTTCTTTACTTTTAACCTCTTTTATTACTCCTTCTTTGGAGCAAAGCTCTTTTGATAGCAATTCTCCCTCACTTAATTTTTCTATCTCATAAGGGTTGTCTATGCCTTTTCTTTTCGAGAACCATTTTCCTGTATATTCAATATTTTTTGCGGCTATAACTGCTTCTAATTCATAATATTTTCTGCTTACAAAGCTTCTTATTTCTTTTTCTCGCTCAACAATAATTGTTAATACCGGGGTCTGCACTCTGCCAACAGAGTATAAATCACCACATCTTCTACTTACTGCTCTTGTAGCATTAATACCAACCAACCAATCTGCCTCGGATCTTGATTGTGCAGCACAGAAAAGGTTGTCAAAATTGCTACCTTCTTTTAAATTTTCGAATGCTTCTAAAACTGCTTCTTTAACAAGAGAAGAAAGCCATAGCCTTAGGTGAGGTTTCTTTGTGTTTGAGTATTTATAGATATTTCTGAATATTAATTCACCCTCTCTGCCGGCATCACAAGCATTTATTATTTTTGAAATTGATGGGCTTTTAATAGTTTTTATTATGTTCTCAAGTTGTTTTTCAGATTTTTTTATGGGTTTGAGTTTAAAGTCCTCAGGAATTATAGGAAGCGCTGAAAGGGTCCAGAATTTATAGGATGGATCATAATCATGTGGTTCTGCGAGTTCAAGCAGATGTCCATAAGCCCAAGTTATAACATAATCCTTTGATACAAGCTTATCTTCAGCTTTCTCAAAGCTCCCTAAAACTTTTGCAATATCTCTCGCAACTGATGGTTTCTCAGTAATTATAAGAGTTTTCTTATCTATTTTTGCTGCGTTTGACTCTTCGATATTGTCTATTTCTTCTATTGAATCTTTGTCAACCTTAGTTTTTCTTTTTGCCATTCTTTATAAACCTCTATGCCACCATTCATTAATATGATTTATATTCTCAACAAGATTTTTATTATATCATACATTTTTATTTACCTTATAAATTCACTACACTATTATTTTATTATAAGTTTTTGTCATCATTATAATAAATTGCTTATTATTTTAAATTTTTCAATATTATTTTAAGCATTACTTTTGCCATTCAATATTCTTTATTTATTATTCTTGAAGTGCGGCATTTTCGCAGTTGCACCGAGTAATCACCTCACCACCGCAAGGTTATTCTGAGCGTAAGCGAAGAATCTCCTACCACCTCACTGTCATTCTGAGCGTAAGCGAAGAATCTCCATGCCACCTCACCGTCATTCTGAGCGATAGCGAAGAATCTCCTCATTTAATCTTTTCATCATTGTAAAATAGACATTCCTGTCTGTTTTACTTTTTATATTTATAAATGTACCTAATAAATACAATCGAAAAAAGAGGAGACCCTTCGTCGCTTTCAGATACGCTCCTCAGGGTGACTGGGGTGGTGGTGCGTCATTCCGAAGTGCGTATTACCGCACTGGTCCTACGGAATCTCAGTATTTGTCCTTGTCATCCCCGAATGTCTATAAACTGTCCTTCCCGAAATCTTTTATCGGGAATCCAGGCCATATTTCTAAACACTCTGGAGTCCCGCTTTCGCGGGAATGACAATAAAAATCACGGGAATGACGTCAAGGAGACCCTTTATTCGCAAAGTACGCTCCCTCAACTTTTTTGTCATTCTGAGCGTAAGCGAAGAATCTCAGTATTTTATCTATTCATAATTGTAGGTGGTAGGTTTATGTTTTATTTGCATTTACTATGCACGCAAAGATGCAAAAAGAGGAGACCCTTCGTCGCTGGAATGATGCTCCTCAGGGTGACTGGGGATGGTTGGAGACCCTTTATTCGCAAAATAGCTCCCTCAGGGTGACAGGGGTGGTGGTGCGTCATTCCGAAGTGCGTATTACCGCACTGGTCCTACGGAATCTCAGTATTTGTTCTTGTCATCCCCGAATGTCTATAAACTGTCATTCCCGAAATCCTTTATCGGGAATCCAGGCCATTTTTTAATATTTTTTTATTTAAGAGTGACTGAATTAGCAATTTTACCCTACTTATATATATGGAGGGTTTGAATATCCTCATTTGGTCATTTCGGTGTAGGACAGGCATTCCTGCCTGTTTTTCTTATTCACATATGTACATGGAATAAGATGAGGAGACCCTTCGTGGGGAAAAAATGCACTCCTTAAGGATAGGGAAGGCAGCTAAAATAATTTCTGCTTTTTAACTTTTTAGGTTAATTAGGTTTTACATAGTTTGATAATTCACATTTTTTCTATTTGGTGGACCTGACGGGATTTGAACCCGTGACCTCCTGCATGCCATGCAGGCGCGCTCCCAGCTGCGCCACAGGCCCACATAATTTCTCTGCAAATTGTAAATATAAATTAAAAAAATGCAATATGTACTTGGTCATTCCGAAAGTGCATTTTTTTGAACATGTATTTAGGAATCTCCGTATCCCCTCACCGTCATTCTGAGCGTAAGCGAAGAATCTCCATGCCACCTCACCGTCATTCTGAGCGTTAGCGAAGAATCTCCTCATTTAATCTTTTTGCATTTCAGAGAAGAGGAGTTCCTTCGGTCGTTGAGAAAAACACTTCCTCAGGAAGACGCGGATAGTTGTCATCCCCGAATGTATTTATCGGGGATCCAGACCATATACTTCTAAACTTTATGGATTTCAATTTTCATGGAAATGACAGTGTAGCTGGATTCCCGCTTTCGCGGGAATGACAATAAAAATCACGGGAATGACACTTACTGTTGTCATTCTAAAAGTGCGTATTTTGCACACAAGTCCTTAAGGAATCTCTTTTTTTTAATCATTTTTCCCTTTTATTGATATATAAATTTAATTCCTGCATGAGCAAAAAGAGAAGTTCCTTCGGGAGCAAAGTATGCTCCCTCAACTTTTTTGTCATTCTTAGCGTAAGCGAAGAATCTCAGTATTTAATCTATTCATAATTGTAGGTGGTAGGTTTATGTTTTATTTGCATTTACTATGCACGCAAAGATGCAAAAAGAGGAGACCCTTCGTCGCTGGAATGATGCTCCTCAGGGTGACTAGGTGGTGGTGAGATTCCTTGTCGCTGAAATGATGCTCCTCAGGGTGACAGGGGGGTGGTTGGAGACCCTTTATTCGCAAAATACGCTCCCTCAGGGTGACAGAGGGTGGTGAGATTCCTGGTCGCTGGAATGAGCGATCCTCAGGGTGACAGTGGGTGTGTCATTCCCGAAATCTTTTATCGGGAATCCAGGCCATTTTTTAATATTTTTTTATTTAAGAGTGACTGGATTAGCAATTTTACCCTACTTATATATATGGAGGGTTTGAATATCCTCATTTGGTCATTTCGGTGTAGGACAGGCATTCCTGCCTGTTTTTCTTATTCACATATGTACATGGAATAAAATGAGGAGACCCTTCGTCGCTTTCAGATACGCTCCTCAGGGTGACTAGGTGGTGGTGAGATTCCTTGTCGCTGGAATGATGCTCCTCAGGGTGACAGGGGAGTTTAGAGTCTATTCGTCGTTAGGAAAGTATTACTAAGGACTACGATTGATTAAAGTTCCTTCGGGAGCAAAGTACGCTCCTAAGGATGACTGAGAAAGGAATAGATATTCTTGTCTGCCAATTTGCCTCAACTAAAATTATAATGAAAAACAATCATTACCCGAACTGATTCCTAAAAATTTATTAAACTATGTAACTAAATTATAGAAATCCATGTAATAATAATATGATTATTGTTTGACGAATTGAACAGGTTAATAGAATGAATTAAATGAAAAAGGAGTAGTAGATGAAGAGAATTGTCTCGATTTTTGTAATATTTATTTTAACTTTTATCTCTTTTACTTATTCTTTACCACAGGTTAAAAATTCTTCCGTTACGGCAGAAACGCCTTCTTTAACTGTGGCAATTGAGCACTTATATAAGGTTGGTTTCAATTATGATGGGACTCCTCTAAAAAGTGGCATACTTTTCCCGTGGCAATCAACAAATGAAAGTTTATGGGGAAAAGAAGATTACCCCATGACTGAGATAATCAACGGTGAAGAGCTTAAACCAGTATTTTATACTAACTTCTATCTAAATCTAATTCCAAATGGCGGGAAAAGCAAAGGTTTTGATAAATATTATGCAGTAGTGGACAATAAATGTAATTTATGGTTTGATAAAGATGGGAAGTTTAATAATCCTCTCTATTATGGAAGCAGAGATCCAAAGAATCCCCTCTTTATAAATGGTAGTTGCAATAATGCAAATATTTTAGATGGCAGGGTAAGGTATTCATTTGACCCATCTTCAGACAATAATACTTTAGGTCCTTATAAATTATCTGAAGTATCAAATGAAAACTATTTAGTCTCTGAAATTGAAGGAAGAAAATTTATTCTAGCGCTTTTAGATATAACTGACTATTATGCACTATCTAAATTAGAAGAAGATGATTGGGATTTAAGTTTTCCTCTAATAAATTTTAACACCCAAGAAATGCATACGGAAAACGTTTTAACAGACGGTTCTTTCGATCCCTCTGAGTGGATTTACAGAAAAGGTGGCATCAATTCAGACACTAAAGTAGAAGTAGGCGACATAAGGCTAAGTCCGGTGCTGATTGATTCATTTGTTTATGAGCCCAACACAATTGTTAAGCAGTATGATAAAGACATAGGTTTAACACTAATAAATTTCAAAGATATTGAGAAACATACTGAAAATGTCGATTTAAACTCTCTTTATGACTATTCGAAGAAGTTCGATTATGAATATTTTAGTGAATTCATTTATTTGGATTCTAATAATGACTTTTTAACTTCTGTAGGAGAGATAAGATTATCTACAGTAAATTGTAAGGTTGATAAAAATACATTTAACCTTATTAATCTTGGACTTACTGAAAACGATGGGATAATATTGGCTGAAATTCCAGAGACTGGCTTAAAAAGAAATTATGCAATCCAGACGAATTATGTCTCTTTTGATAACGGTAGAAATTTATCGGTTTCTTTAACTTCAAGTAATAAAGATATACCTCTTACTACTGCTTCTCTATCACACGGTACTCTCGTAGAGGGTGATGAATTCAGTGAGGTATCATTTATTCAAAATGTAAAACCAACATATTTTGGATTTTTAGGGTTAGAAATTTTTAATGATAATGGTATAAATAATAAAATAACTCCTCTTAATTACGAAACACCTCTCTATAGTGATAATCTATCAGATGATTATAAGGAAAATGGTGGCTGTGAAGAAATTATAGGACTTAAGAGCGGTAGCCCTGACCTCGATTATAAGCTCCCGTTATCTGACTTCTCAGCTGATATTAAGTTTTATGACTCAAGTGGTACTGGTTTCGGTGTAAATGAGCCATTGTATCGTGATAACGATCTATCTGGTACAGTATCAAGCGGAGATGAAAGGTTATTAGATGTCACACTAAATAAGGGAGATAACGATATAGCTTATGACTCAAAAACATTTGTAGTAGATGGAGATGCAGATATTGGTTTAACTCTAAATAATATTCCATCATACTTTAAATATGTTGATTTGAACCCTTTAAATTCGGAATTAAGTGAAAACCAAAAGTATGATGCAGATGAACCAATATATAGAAAATATGACCCTTCTTCTTTAAATAATTATGTCTCAGCTAATGATATGCGAATTGTAAAGGTTAAACTACCCCAAATAACCTATGATGAAGGAACGCCCGTAAAACCGCCACTTTTTCTTTATGATCAATCTAACATTAAAGGTCTTACAATGGGTAAAAGTGGTGATTTTAGATGCATCGATATTCCATTATCCTTAGGACCAATCATTGATCTTGACTTAACTACTGATGGACAGTTAAAAGTTGAAAAAACAGCGACTTTTACTCTATCCATGCCTCCTTTAAAGAACGGAGAAAGGCTTTTTATTTTTGTTGATGAACCATTAAAAAGAGAAACTACCGAAAGAGCTCCTCTCATTAAAAAAGAAATAAAATATCCATTTTCGGGAGTACTTAATTTCACTATAACTCCATATAAAAGTAGTTTAACTGAGGAAGGAACAAATCCATTAAGCGTGATACTATTTTTAGATAAGGGTGGTAGCAGATTAGAGCCAATAAATTTTTATGATAAGACTTTATCAAGCTACTTTTACGAAGACATAAGAGACCTAAGGAAGCAAAAATATGAAGAGCTTCTTCCAAAAGACTTTTCTGCTTCTTACTTTGATATTAAAGAATTTATTGTAGAGCCAGAAGATGCAGTAATAAAAACAAACAAAGAATGTCTTTCAACCCTTGATGTACGCTATCCAAACTTATGGGGAAAGTTAATTGATGCTGATAATCCAGAAGATATAAATGATCCGAGTATAGAAATATCTGGGACGAATTCTGATTTACTAATTGCCAACTATAATGCTACTGGTTCTGGAATAAGATATCTTTTTACAGCATATAGTTCCTCTCCAATTTATGGTTTTAAAAGATATATAGTTCAGGTAAATGAGAGCAATTACTGTTTCTGGGAATGGAAAGATAAAATGCCACTTGGAGTTTTAGATCCAAACGATGAACTTTCTTTTGAGCCAATTTATATTTATGAAATGCCAACTTTTAAGAATAATGATTGTTCCAAAGCGACATATTTAAGTAATATTGATAAAATTGGCGTTAACTTGGTTACCAAAAATGATTTTGTTGGTATATTCGATGGCGAGACTCACTTTATAAACTATAAAGGGATGGATTACACAATTGACAATGCGAAGGTTGAAAAGTTTGGTGTTGATGTTATGGTTGAACCTTATGGTAGCATGAATGAATCTGATATAGGGGGAGATTTTCCACTTTGTATTGCTCCTCAAAATGAAAGCGATAAATTTCTTTTGCGAATTTATCTTAAAAATGGTCTTTATGACTATAATTCAAGTATAATGCACCCTCCATATTTTATAGAAAGTGCTCTAGCAATAAATTACTTAGGGTTTAAAGAATTTAAAACTCAAGTCCTGGCTGATGTTAATTTTACAAACTTAGCAATTGTAGACCATGCCCTCGAATATTCAACAGTAAATTATACATATGGAGAAGATGCCCTCTCGCCACTATCATTTCCAAGAATATCTTCTCCTTATGATCCGTTAGTTAAAGATTTTGATAAAGATTTTGTTGCTTACCCTGGCGGAGAAGCACATACTGGAAGAACAATGTTTGGAGGTAGGGGTGGAAGAGCAAGAAGATCCGCCTCCTCTTTTGGATATAATGCGTATCCATCGGCATTTTCTTATTTAAATAATGATAGTCCTTTTGTGAAGCTCGGGACTGAATTTCTTCCTTTAACTGATTATAGTTTTTATTTCACTCTTCAGACTAAAAGTGGTGAATATTTACGATTTGGTGATGATGCTCCAATAAATTTAAGGGTTGAGAAGATTATTATTTCAGGACCATTCAAAACACCAGCTATGCTTAATGTTGAGAGAGGAATAGTCGTCACTCAGGCAGGGAATCCTTTAAGTTTTGACTATTCAGGAAACTTAATTATTGATAGAGTTAATGCGAGATGGTTTCAAACAGTAGGTGAAGATTGGAGTAATAGCATAGGCTTTGGGCCCAATATAATCATATTTGAAGATGAAGATATAAACCCATATTTAAGAAGAACTAAAATATTAAATTACACTGGACTATCATATGTCTTTAAAA
>JBPOJC010000095.1:0-10845 GCA_052034135.1 Caldisericota bacterium
GAAAAAGTATTTAAAGGTGAGGGCAGTAGGTTCAAAACAGATGATATTATCTTTGCAAGAATAACTCCTTGCCTTGAGCATGGTAAAATTGCTCAGGTTAAAGGTAAAGAGAATGAAAAATTTTTTGGTTCCACTGAGTTCTTTGTTTTTAGAGCAAAAGATGGGGTGTCAGAGGGAAGCTTTTTATTTTATTTATCTTATTCAGATATTTTAAGAAAGCCAGCTGAAAAAAGCATGTATGGAGCTTCAGGTAGACAAAGAGCATCTATAGAGGTTGTAAAGGCAATAGAAGTACCGAACATACCTTTTGAGACTCAGCGGAAGATTGCGGCTATACTCTCTGCATATGATGACCTCATTGAGAACAATACACGGCGAATGCAGATACTTGAAGAAATGGCACAGAGGATTTATCAGGAATGGTTTGTGAATTTCCGATTCCCTGGTCATGAAATAGTGAAATTTGTTGATTCAGAATTAGGTAAAATACCCGAAGGATGGGAAGTTAAAAGCATTAATGATATTTTAGAATATCATATTGGAGGTGGCTGGGGCAAGGAACAAGAAGAGAGTAATTTCAAAGTCCCGGCTTATGTCATAAGGGGTACAGATATTCCGAATGTGAGGATGGGAAATGTTGTTAATTGTCCTTTAAGATATCACACTGAATCAAATTTCAAAAGTCGTAAAATAAAGTCGGGGGACATTATTTTTGAAGTTTCAGGAGGTAGTAAAGACCAACCACTGGGAAGGTCGTTATTAATCGATGATATAACTCTGAGGTCTTTTAATGAGCCGGTTATATGTGCTAGTTTTTGCAAGTTGATGCGAATAAATTGTAAAATTGTTTCCCCAGAGCTAATTTACCTTAAACTTTTGAAAATGTATGATGATAGATCTATTTGCAAGTATCAGGTTCAATCTACTGGTATTTCAAACTTCAAGTTTGTATTTTTCTTAAATGCTGAAAAAATTATAGTTCCACCTAATGCAATAAAAGAAAGATTTGATAAGGCTATAAAACCTATTTTTAGTGGTATTTCACTCCTTGGTCAAAGAAATGCAAAACTTCGGACAACTCGAGACCTCCTCCTTCCGAAACTTATCTCAGGCGAGCTTGATGTCTCGAATTTGGACATCATTGAAAGGAGCCAAATGAATCATGACGATAGATGTAAATGATTTTGACCCGCGAAAATATATGGAATTAGCAATTGAGGTTATGAGAAAATCTGTACAAGAACCACGTTCAGATAAAATAAGTCCTAAAGTGGGTGTTGTATTAGTTATGTCAGACGGAACTGTAGATACTGCTTGTAGGGGTGAATTACGTTTTGGGGACCATGCAGAATTCACTTTATTAGAAAGGAAACATCAAAATTCAGATTTGACTGGCTCTATTCTATTTACCACTTTGGAACCATGCGCTCCTGGTTCCCGTCGTGATCCGAAGATATCTTGCTCAGAACGTATTGTCTTGGCGCACATTAAGAAGGTGTGGGTTGGGCTTGAAGACCCTGATCCTACTGTTGACCGTAAGGGCATAAAATACCTCCAAGATCATGGTATTGAAGTTCATATGTTCGACCGCAATTTACAGCAGATAATTGAAGAGGAAAATCTTGATTTTTTAGTCCAGGCGAAAGAGCGTGTAGGATATGCCAAACAAATGAAGAATCTTACACTGACCGATTTTGAAAAACCGAGCGAGAGAGCAGATCTATCTGATTTATCAGAAGAAGCACTTCTCTTTTATAAAGAAAGAATTAATTTTAAAGAGGAAATAAAATCTCAATTTTTTATGAAGAAATTATATCAAAAAGGAATTCTTAGTAAAGTAAAAAATAAATTTGTTCCAACTGGGATTGGGTTAATTCTTTTCGGTAAATCTCCCCAAGATTTTTATCCACAAGCAGTTATTAAAGCAACAATTAAATATCCAAATGGAAAAACAGATATTGAGGATTTCGGAGGGCCGCTTGTTTTAATTCCTGATAAAATAGAAACTTGGTGGAAAAGAATAATACCCTCAAGTATAGATAGATCTTCTGCTCAAAGGAAAACAATTTTTGATTTTCCTTATGAGCCAATTCGAGAAGCAATAACAAATGCTTTAGCTCACCGTGACTATGATATCAATGGGGCGACCTGTCATCTAGAAATTAATGATCGTACAATAACTGTAAAAAGTCCAGGTGGACCAGTTGAACCAATTACTATTGAGCAGTTACAAAAATTTAGTGCCCCGACACTGAGTCGTAATCCGCTAATATTTTCCATTTTAGCAGAAGTGGGTATTGCTGAACGGAGAGGTTTGGGAATGGAAACATTTACAAAAATAGCAAAACACTATAATCTGCCACTTCCACAATATTCATTTGCTAATCCCTATTTAGCTTTAACATTTTTTAGAACAACTGAAGCAATAAAAGAATTGTATGAGATAAAAGAAACTGGTAAATTAAATAGAGAAGAGATAAATGGCATTATTTTTATTCAAGGTAAAAAAGAAGTTACCAAAAGGGAATATGCTGAGCATTTTAACATTAGCGATAAAAAGGCACAACGACATCTGTCAAAATTTAGTAAATTAGGTGTTGTTAGACAAGAAATGAAAGGCCCGGCTACCGTATATGTGTTCCAGAAGTAAGTTATCTGGACATAAATCTGGACACTTTGTCCAGATTTTCAATAAGGAAATATGACGCAAAGAAATAGTGATTTTTCAGAATCTACTCTGATACAGAAACCTGCTATTGACTTATTCATTCAATTGGGATGGTCATATCAAGATTGTTTTTACGAATTCGATAATAGCGGGAAAAGCTTTCTTGGCAGAGAGACTAAGGCTGATGTGGTCTTAGTTTCAAGACTTAGGTCTGCGTTGAAAAAGCTAAACAAAAATGTTTCTGATACAGTAATTGATGAAGCTATAAAAGCATTAATGGCTGATAGAAGTCTGATGGGAATGGTGCAGGCAAATCGTGAAGTATATGAATATCTCAAGAATGGCATTCTTGTGAGCTATCTGAATGACAAGAAAGAAAATATACAGGAAAGAGTACAGATTATCGATTGGAATGACATTGAGAGTAATGATTTCTTTTTAGCTTCAGAATTTTGGGTTTCAGGTGAAATGTACACCAGAAGAGCTGATATTATTGGTTTTGTGAACGGTATACCTCTACTTTTCATGGAGCTTAAAGCATCTCATCGGAAACTTAAAGATGCATATGAAAAAAATCTACGAGATTATAAATCTACAATTCCTCAGTTGCTCTGGTTCAATGGAATTATTATCCTTTCAAATGGTAGCAAAAGCAGAGTTGGAACAATATCAAGCGAATGGGAGCATTTCAGCGAATGGAAAAAAATCAATAATGAAGGTGAAAAAGGAATTGTTTCGCTTGAAACAGTGATTAGAGGTGTTTGCAATAAAAAAAGATTTTTAGATCTTATTGAAAATTATACTTTATTCAAAGAGGAGAAAAATGGATTAATAAAAATTATTGCTAAAAATCACCAATATCTTGGAGTTGAGAATGCAATCAAAGCTTTTCAAAAAATTGGAGAAAATAAAGGAAGACTTGGTGTTTTCTGGCACACTCAGGGCTCGGGGAAAACGGAATCAATGATTTTCTTTTCTCAGAAGATTTTGAGAAAAATTCCCGGTAACTGGACATTCGTAATCGTGACCGATAGAAATGAATTGGACGAACAAACATACAAGCGCTTTGCACGTGCTGGAATTATTCAGGGACGGCATGGATGGGCTGAAACAAGTGAAGACCTGAGACAATTGTTAAGAGAAAATAATCGTTTTGTTTTTACTACTATTCAGAAATTTAGAACTGAAAAGGGGAAAGTTCATCCAGTCATTTCTGAGCGCTCGGATATTATTGTAATTGCTGACGAAGCACATAGAACTCAATATGATGTTTTTGCTATGAACATGCGCAATGCATTGCCTAACGCATCTTTTATTGCATTTACTGGGACTCCTCTTATCGCAGGCGAAGAAAAAACAAAGGAAGTTTTTGGTGACTATATAAGCATTTATAATTTCCAGCAGGCAATCGAAGATAAAGCGACAGTGCCCCTTTATTATGAGAATCGGAAACCGAAATTGCAACTGGTTAATTTAAGCTTAAGAGAAGATATACAACGAATCCTTGAAGATGCCGAACTTGACGAAGAACAGCAGAAAAGGTTTGAAAGGGAATTTTCGAAAGAATATCAGCTTATTACGCGGGAAGATCGTCTTGAAGAGATTGCGAAGGATATTGTTGAGCATTTTATGAATAGGGACTTTTTGGGTAAGGCAATGGTTGTTTCAATTGATAAAGCAACTGCCGTAAAAATGTATGACAAAGTAAATAAGTACTGGAAAAAATATATTGAAAAGCTGCAAGAAGAACTTTCAATTACAACTGACGATAGAGTTAGAGAGAATCTTATGAACAAGATAAACTTTATGAAGCAAACGGATATGGCTGTTGTAGTTTCACAATCTCAAAATGAGGTTGAAGATTTGAAAGCAAAAGGTGTAGATATAGTGCCTCATCGCAAACGAATGAACATTGAGAACCTTGATGAGAAATTTAAGGATCCGGATGATCCTTTAAGAATAGTCTTTGTATGTGCAATGTGGATGACCGGATTCGATGTTCCCCCATGCTCGACTATCTACCTTGATAAGCCAATGAAGAATCACACTCTTATGCAGACAATCGCAAGAGTTAACAGAGTATTTGGAGAGAATAAGGTTGTAGGACTTATAGTTGATTATATAGGTGTACTGTATAATTTGAACCAGGCACTTTCAATATACGCTGCACCTGTTAGCGGTGGTAAAGTTGATTTGCCTATCATTGAAAAATCAAAATTGATTAAAGAACTCCGTAAAGATATCGATGAGATGATTTCAACTCTTGATGAATGGGGAATATCTATTTCGGAAGTTATGTCTTCTGAAGGTCTAAAATGTGTCAAGCTTATAGATGATGCAATTGAACGAATTTTAGAGAGTGAAGAGAGGCAATCTACATTTCGAGAAAAAAATTCGATAATTCAAAGGACTTATAAGGCGATTCTACCAGATGTATCTGCGAGTGAATTTCATCCAACAGTGAAGACACTGCAGGTTCTATCCGAAAAATTAAACTCACTATCTCCAACGGTGGATATTTCTGAAGTAATGAAAGAAGTTTCAGAATTACTCGATAAATCAGTAAAGGTTGAACCAAAACATGTGGCAGATCATCCAGAAGGATACAAAGCTGGTAGAATACTGGACTTGAGTAAAATTGATGTCCAAAAATTAAAAGAAGAGTTCGACAAAGGCCATAAGCGAATCCTTGCGGAAGAATTAAGGAAAGCAATTGATGTTAGGCTTCAAGCAATGTATATGCTTAATAAAACCAGAATTGATTATATGGAGAAATTTCAAAAGCTAATTGACGAGTACAATGCAGGTTCAATGAATGTAGAGGAGTATTATAGACGATTACTCGAATTTCTGCAAAATCTAAACGATGAGGAAAAAAGAGCATTAACAGAAAACTTATCGGAAGAAGAACTTGCAGTTTATGACTTGTTGATGAAACCACCACTCAAATTAACTCAGAAAGAGACTATTGAAGTGAAAAAAATAGCCAAAGAACTATTAGAAAAGTTAAAATCCGAAAAACTTGTTCTTGATTGGCGCAAAAAAGAGCAAGCCAAAGCGTCAGTTAAATTGTGTATTGAAGAAACACTTGAGAAGCTTCCGCCCGAGTTCTCAACCGAAATTTATTATCAGAAATGTAATCTAATCTTCCAGCATATTTATGATTCATATTATAGTAGTGGAGTAAGTACATATACATATAAGAATTAATAGACAAAAAATTTTTACTATGAAGAATTAAATATTTAGATTTTTATTATTCCTTTATTAAATTGTCTATTTTAATACAATACTAATAAAAGCAGATTGATGATTATGGAGGGTAATCGTATATGTCAGAACAAAAATATTCAGTAAACCAATATTCAATACAAACTGTTATAAGCTGGATACAATCTTATGATATTGCCATTCCAGAGATTCAACGCCCTTTTGTGTGGGATGCAACTAAAGTAAGAGATTTTATTGATTCACTATATTGTGGATATCCTGTTGGTTATCTTATTGCGTGGAGGAATCCCAATATTCGCCTTAAAGATGGATCAATTTCTACTGGTAAACGAATATTGATTGATGGCCAGCAAAGAGTTACAGCCATTATGGCAGCATTATTAGCCATGGAAATCGTTGATAAAGATTACAGAAAAAGAAGAATCTCCATAGCTTTTCATCCAATAGATAGGCAATTTAAAGTGACTGATGCTGCCATTAGAAAAGACAAGGAATGGATTTCTGATATTGCTGATATTTTTGAACCAGATTTTTCACTGTTATCTTTCACAAAAGAATATTGTAAAAATAATCCTGATGTAGAAGAAGATAATGTTTTTAAAAGTGTTGAACTACTTAAAAATATAGTAAATAATTCAATAGGACTTATTGAATTAAATGCCGATCTGGATATCGATGCAGTAACTGAAATATTTATACGCATTAATTCACAGGGAGTGGTTTTAAGTCAGGCAGATTTTGCTATGTCTAAAATTGCTTCAAATGAAACATACAATGGAAATGTTTTACGTAAAGCAATTGATTATTTTTGTCATTTAGCTGTAGATCCTTCATTTTATAACCAACTAAAAGATGTTGATAAACAATTTGCTAAGACTGAGTATTTTCAAAAAATGTCATGGTTAAAGAATGAGATCGACGATCTATACGATCCATCATATACAGATATGTTGAGGGTTGCATTTACATATAAATTTAAGCGTGGCAGGCTTGAAGACCTGGTTGCGCTTCTCTCTGGTAGAAACTTTGAAACAAGGCAATACGAAGAAAGTATCGCCGAGGAATCCTTTCAAAAATTAGATGAAGGGGTTCAGGCGTTTATTAATGAAAATAATTTTAAAAAGTTTGTTATGATTCTTCGGTCAGCTGGATTTATAGATTCTTCGCTTATCCGATCTCAAAATGCTATCGACTCTGCATATATTCTCTACCTTACTTTAAGAGAAGCTAATTATCCACAAGCTGAAATTGAATCTTTGGTAAGAAAGTGGTTTGTGCTTTCAGCGCTTACAAGCCGTTATTCTGCTTCTCCTGAGTCTCAGTTAGATTATGATATAAGGAACATTACAGAAATTGGTGCTAAAGAATTTATTGATAACGTTATTTCTGCAGAATTATCAGAAACTTATTGGGAAGTAAGACTCCCTCAGCAAATGAATACTTCTGCAATGAGTACTCCAACATTTAATGTTTTTCTGGCTGCTCAGGTAAAAAATAACGATAAAGGTTTTTTATCAAAAGATATTACTGTTGGAAACCTTATAGCCATAAAAGGAGATGTACACCATATATTTCCAAAGGAATATTTGAAAAAATATGGTTACAATAGATGGGTTTATAATCAAATAGCCAATTATGTAATGGCTCAAAGTGAGATTAATATCGCAATCAGTTCAAAGCCTCCATCTAAATACTTAAAAGAAGTCATAGATCAGTGCCAGAATGGAAAGTTAAAATATGGCGGAATAGACACAGAAGAAGAGTTACTAAAGAACCTTAAGATGAATTGTATACCAGAAGAAATTTTTATAATGGATGTTAATGATTATAATGATTTCCTTGATAAAAGGCGTAAATTAATGTCACAAAAAATAAGAGATTACTTTTTTAAGCTTTAGAAGTTTTCTGTTTTTTATAAAATATTGTTTAAGAAGTAAGCAAGTTTCTAAATATTTAAGCATCTTTTAATATTGGAGGAGAAAATGAAAAAGTTCTTTAAGATTTATTTAAGTATTCTTCTCGTCATTTCTATTTCCTTGCCTATTAATGTTTTTACTAAGGAACAGAAATCCATAAATGTTTCCATTGATCCAAGAATGGAACTACTTTCCATAGTGCAGTTCTTAAGCGATTATCCTATACTCACAAGGCTAAATTTCTCTTACAAGCAAGAAATAATGGATAATTTTTCTTCACTCAAATACCACAATGCTGTTAGTTTATTTAAAGAAATGGCGAGAACGGGATTTAATTTCGATGCACCTCCTACTGCAATGCTTTTTCTATCTGACCCACCAGAGTTAAAAAATGTAATTCCCTTTACTAATTACATTATAATGCGAGCTGGTGGAAAGGAAAAACTTAACACCTTTATTGAATCTTTAAGAGATTTTGCGACTAAGTCTGATTTTATGAAGTTTTATTCCTCTCATAAAGATTTATATTCTAAAATCGTTAATAATGTTAAAAGTAAAATGAACGCTCAAGAATACATAGAGTTACTTGAGAGTTATTATGGAATCTCGCAGAGTAGTTATAATATTGTCACCACACCTCTATTTCATTGTGGTGGATATGGCCCAAATATCGAGCGCGAAAATGGTTTGTTAGATATATACAGTATTATTGGTCCATGCGATGTAAAAAACAGTATTCCCATATTTGGTAGTGAAGAAGATTTTAAATACATTACCTGGCATGAGTTCAGCCATTCATTTGTAAATCCAGTTACCGAAAAATACAAAACCGAACTTAATAAATATTCCAAACTTTTTAGCCCCGTATCAGAAGCGATGTCAAATATGGCATATGGAGACTGGATAATATGCGTGAATGAGCATTTAGTAAGAGCTATTGTAGCAAGATTTAATGAGTTAAAAGTTAGTACTGAAGAGGCTAATAGTATTTTAAGAGCAGAGATTAATTTAGGTTTCGTCTATATTGAGCATATCTACAATTTACTTAAATTATATGAAAGCAATAGAAATAAATATCCTACATTTGCAGATTTCTATCCTGAAATAGTTTCTTTATTTAAAAATTTATCTGAGCTACCTCTCCTTCCAACTAACTTTAAAACTACAACTGTCTCTGTAAATGGTGTAAATCTTAAATGGGACGATAATTCAAGAGACGAAGAGGGCTTTAAGGTTTACAGGAAAGAAGGTGAAAACAGTGAGTTCACTCTTCTTGCAACTCTTAAAAAGAATACTGAAGAATTCGAGGATACTGATATAAGAGCAGGAAGAAAATATTCTTATAAAGTTTCTTCTTTTAATTCTAATGGTGAAAATTTTGCACCTCTTCCTGTTTATGTTACAGTTCCTAGGACTAAACCCTCAAAACCAGAAAATTTCGTAGCTACCTCTATTTATGGTAAGAATGCTAAGTTTACATGGGAATACTCAAAAAATACTGATGGCTTTACAATTTATGAGCTTCTTGAAACCGAGAGAATAAAAATCATAGATTTAGATATGGACAAAAGAGAGGTGGAAATCACTAATATTTCATATGGTAAGCATATTTATGTAATTACATCTTACTTTGAGTTAAACAATTCTGAGAGACTTTACAGCAAAGATTCAGATTTTCTTAACTTTACAGTACTCAAGCCTCCTAATAATCTTATAGCTTCTGCATTGGACAGTAAAACCATTAAACTTGAGTGGATTAATGGTGATAATTTTGCTGAAACAATAAAGATATTTAGAAAAAGCAAAGATGAAGTTGAATTTGTCGAAATTGTAAAATTAAAGTCCACAAACACATTCATCGATGAGAAATGTAAGCCCGAAACAGCTTATCTCTATTATCTCGAATCTTCAATAGGGAATAATATAATATCTGAAAAATCGAATATCGCAGAGGTTATAACACCTAAAGAAGTTAAGAAAATTGTTATACGGTTCTACATTGGTAAAAAGTATTATTATTTAAATGAAGAAAGAAAGGAAATGGATGTAGCACCTGTTATTTTGGAAGGAAGAACAATGCTTCCAATAAGATATGTGGCAGATGCCATTGGTGCTGAGACTAAGTGGTTTGAGGAGGAGCAAAAGATTCAGATTCTCCTTAAGAGCACAATGATAGAGCTCTGGATAGGTAAAAATACTGCAAAGGTAAATGGAGTAGACAAATTGTTAGATCCATCAAACCCAGAAGTTAAACCTGTTATTCTGCCACCAGGCAGGACTATGCTTCCAATAAGATTTGTAGTTGAGAACCTTGGATGTAAAGTAGATTGGGATCCATCTACACAAGAAGTTAAAATTACATATGAATCTTAAATAATTTAGAGTTTATAGAACTTTTTAAGAAGTTTAGCAATTTTAAAGATATGGTCTGATATGCGCTCGAGGTCTGAGAGCATATCTAAATAGATTATTCCTGCATCGGGCTTACATACTCCCTGCATAAGCCTCTCGATGTGAGCGTTCCTTAAATCAACTTCCATCTTGTCGATTTCCATTTCTATTTCTTCAATTTTCTTAAAAGTTTCAATATTAAAGTTATCAAAATTCTGCATCATTATTTCATATTCAGACTTTACAGTATTTAGCATTTTCATTAAGTCCTCTTTTGCCTGATCGGTAAATTTAGCACCACTTTGTATCTTCTCTACAACAAGTTCAGCAGCTCCCCTAATAATATCCCCAATTCTCTCTAATTGAGATGAAACATTCACATAGAGGTTAACTTCCACTGATTGCTCTTGAGGGAGAGATTTAGACATTAGCAATGGAGCAAAAGCTTGAATTTCCTTGTTTATATTGTTGATTGCATTTTCGGTTGTTAAAACTTGCTGTATTGGTTTCTTACTATTTTTAATAATCATTTCAAAGACTGTTTCCATGTTTCCTTTAACTATCTCCATCAATCTTATTGTTTCTTTTTTGAGTGCATCAAGAGCAAATGAAGGTATTTTTAAGAGTCTTTTATCGATA
>JBPOJC010000041.1:0-7620 GCA_052034135.1 Caldisericota bacterium
AAACTCCTCTTTTCATAAGAAATAAAAACGATATAGACTTTCTAACTATTGATAATTTCAATGTGAATAACTTATCGGTCTATCTTTCAAAATTTGAACAGGGAGAAATAGGTTTAGCTGAAAATAATGGAAGAATAATAATAACAACAAAACCCTGCGATGCAAAAAGTATTATCCAGATGATTTCAGATGAGCAGATTGATAAAGAGAAAATAATCCTTGTAGTATATGAGTGCGATGGAGTAATTGATTTAAAGAAATTATCAAAATCAGCTGGTGAAATAAGGCAAGTTGAAACAAACGAAGAATATGTAAATTTCACAAAACTTAATGGAGAAACTGGCAAAGTTAAATTAATTTCAGTTCTTTTAGATAAGTGCCTTAATGGAAATTGCAATTTACCTTATTTTTATAACTATTACTTTGTTGGCAATGAAATAAGCTTTAAAGAAAGAATAAATAAAAGAAGTAAACCTCGTAAATTAATAATTCAAAAACTAAAAAACAAAGAAGAACTTAAAAAAATGGTTGAGGATGAAATTTCGAAATGTATAAGGTGTAATGCATGCAGGAATATTTGTCCTGCATGCTTCTGTTCAGATAGATGCGTGTTTGACAAACCCAAATTACCCGTTGAACTCTTAGAAAAGGATGTGAGTTTAACTGAAAACTTATTATTTCACCTAATAAGATTTTATCATGTGTTCCCTAATTGTACAGGATGTGGTGAATGTGAAAGAGTTTGTCCTCAAGGTATAAAGTTAAACATATTCTACAAGTACATTAATGAAATAGTTTCAACTGAGTTCGGATTCATACCAGGAAGCACAGATAGTGCAAGACAGCCTCTTTTAAGTCATAGGCTTGGAGAGGATCTCGTTTAGGAGGTTACAATGGAGCAATATAGACTACCAAAAAATGAACTTAAAAGTTTTTTAGAATTATTGAAAGAAGATTATAAAAAAATAGTAGGACCAGGAGTAGACGAGGAAGATAGAAGCATTTTTAAAGAGATAACAGACATAAATGACTTAAAATTAGAAAAAACCATTCCTTTAAAACCACCAAAAGAATTCCTTTTTCCCCAGAAAGATGATCTCTTCAATTATTCCTGTCATAAAGATACCATAGAAATAAATGTTAAGGATACTACCGAAAAACAGGTTCTTTTTGCATTGAGACCATGTGATTTGGCAGCGATAAACTATTCAGATACTTTCTTTAAAAACAATTTTTTGGATAACTACTACTCTCAAAAAAGAGAAAGCACTCTTATAATTGGTATTTCGTGTGAATTTCCGTCAAACAAATGTTTCTGCACCTCTATGGATATATCCCCCACTTCGAGCAATGGAGCAGATATATTCCTTACAAACGGTGATTCATTTTTCTTGCTCGAATTCATCTCAGAAAAGAGTAATTCTATAAAAGAAAAACTTAAGAATATCTTAACAGAATCCTTACCAGAAGATAATTCTTTAAAAGAGAAAATTGATAAAAAGACTCGTTCTCTTCTATTGGAAGAATTTAATCTAAAGAAAGTAAGAGAGAGCTTAGAAAAAGCATATACAAGTGAAGATACTTGGAAAAAATATAGTGATGCCTGTATTGTATGTGGAGCATGCACATTTGATTGCCCAACATGCACCTGCTTCGACGTTAATGACGGCTTTATAGATAAGGATCTTGGAACGAGATATAGAACATGGGATTCTTGTTCGTTCTATAATTTCTCTCTTCACGCATCAGGGCATAATCCAAGAGGAAGAAAAATTGATAGACTAAGGCAGAGAATAATGCATAAATTTAATTATACAGTCAAACAATTTAATTTATGGTCTTGTGTTGGCTGTGGAAGATGTATTGCGGTTTGCCCTGTAGGAATAAATACAAGAAGTATAGTTAAAGATTTTGAGGAGGCTCTGAATGAAAACAAATAACTTATACATTCCGTTACCCTCAGAAATAGTAGAGATAAAAGAGCAAGGAACAAATATCAAAAGTTTCCTTGTTAAACTACCTAAAGAAATTAATGGTTCTGAAATAATGCCTGGACAATTCTTTGAAATTTCAGTTTTTGGTCAAGGCGAGGCTCCAATATCTATATCTGACGTATTTCTAAACAATAACACCCTTTTATTCTGCGTTGCTAATGTAGGAACAGTAACTGAAAAATTGCATTCGCTAAAAACTGGCTCCATTGTTGGGATTAGAGGTCCATTTGGAAATGGATTTCCAATGAGTAGTTTTAAGGGTAAGAATTTAATTCTTCTTGGCGGAGGAATTGGCCTTGCACCCTTAAGAGCTGTTGCAAGCTATTTCTTTAATAATGTTGATTCTTACGGTAAACTTGAACTCCTTTATGGAGCACGATCCTCAAAAGACCTTATTTACAAAGATGAACTTAAGCAGTGGAGGCTTAAAACAAATACAATTGTTAAGATTTCAATCGATAAACCTGAGAAAGATTGGAAAGGTAATGTAGGCTTTGTAACCTCATTCCTTGATCCAAGCTTTGCAGATAGAAGCGAAATACTATTTAACATTGATAAAGAATTTAAGAATACTAAACTTATCATTTGTGGCCCGCCTCAGATGATAAATACAACGATTAAAACCATTGAAAAACTAAATTTTCCCGATCAGGAGGTATTTATCGCATTAGAAAATAGAATGAAATGCGGTATGGGAAAATGTGGACATTGCAATATTGGAAGTAAATATGTTTGCATGGATGGTCCAATTTTTACCCTTAGTGAATTAAAACAACTTCCAAAGGAATTTTGATATGGAGGAATACAATGGCTGAAAAGAAAAGTATTTGGTTCAAAATCACATTTTGGTTTAAAGATAGATGGCAAAGAGTAGATTTGTTTGATGAAAAGCTTATAAAAGCTCATAAAAGAAATCCAGCATATTATATAGGCTCAATCCTTTATATCTCGTTGATAGTACAAATATTAATAGGTGGAATACTTGCAATTTACTATGTTCCCACTTTTGAAGGTGCCTATAAAAGTGTTGAATATATAACAACTGAGCTAAAACTCTTTGGCTTTCCAATTGGCTTCTGGCTCAGAAATTTACACAGATATCTTGCTGACGCAATTATAATTCTTGCAATGCTGAGAGTTTTCAGGTTCTATTTTACAGGAGACTTCAAAAAACCTAATGAGCTCTCTTGGATCATAGCAATAGTTTTTCTACTAATTTCAACAATGTTTGGTTTTAGTGGTTATGTTTTACCGATGGACCAAAGAGCCTACTGGGCAATAACAATTGGAACGGCTTTTCCGCTTGCAATTGATGATATGCCTCTAATTGGAAATTTACGAATAGGATCATTGCTATCATTTATTGCAAGAGGTGGAACAGCCTTAAACCAAAATACCTTAACAAGATTTTATGCATTACATTATATTCTACCAATAGCTGTTGTCCTTTTCGTTGAAGCTTATTATTACTTCACGAGGAAAAAGAGGATCAATATTCCAGTCCTTTCCATAATTATATTCGTAGTGATAATTTTAGCTATTGGGCAATTCTTCCCTGCAACCTCTGAAGCTCCAGCAACTCCAGCAAGCCCTCCAGAGCATATTTTACCTGATTGGTACTTTCTCTTTACGTACTATTTCTTAAAAATCCTGCCTCTTTTATTAGGTATACTCTTTAACGTAGGCTTTATTATATTTGTTGCGCTAATGCCCTGGATTGAAACAAATCCTTACAAAGAAGCAAAAAAAAGACCATTGTGGATTGCTCTCGGAGTTTTGGGAGTTGCTCTATTTGGAATACTGTCATATAGAAGTTTTCTTATTTCGGACACAACAATTCTCAAAAAAGATGTTCCATATCTTATTCTCGCATATGTTTTGGTAATATTAATTGGAAGATTTTTCCAGAAAAGGGTTTATGAAAATGAAAGAAAAAAACACGAACTGGTTAAGCAGAAATAGTAATTGGCTCTTTATATTGCTTCTTCTTTTAGCAATAATCGTCTTAAATTTTGCAATTGATAGTGCCAAATATTTGTATATTTATTTTAGAATTCAAACTTTGATTGTTTTTATTATCTTGTGCATATGCTTAATTTTATTAGTTGGCTTTTTAGGTTTAATTATCTACCTTGAAGATAAATTAAGTGGACGTAATAAACGTAATATAGCCATCTACGATAAATTGATCGATAAAATTATAATCAATGACAAGAAAAGGAGAAATTGATATATGAAAGAAGTTAAAAATTTATCATTAATTTCATTCTTCTTAATATTGATACTTCTAATAACAATTTTTATTGGTTTTAGAGCAGAGCTTGCAAATAACCAGAGATTATTTATAGTTTCAGCTGGAGTATTCTTAATAATTTTTGGCTTTATAACATATTTAGAGACCAAAATAAAATGGCTGGAAAAAAAAGAAAGAAAAGGTTAGAAGGTTTTTTAGGATGCTTTTTATGTATCATATTGCTTTTATCAGTAACGCTAAATTTTAATCAGACTTTTGCAGAAGAAAAATTAGTTCTCAGCGAAAAGCAGCTTTCTTTTGTATTAATAGAAGGAGAAAAGTCATCTAAAACAGTAAAAATCTCAAATACAACCCCTTCTGATATTTATTTTTCAGCTTTTAAGGCAGGCTTAGTTGATAAACCAGTCAAATTACTATCAAACGGTGAAGAAGAAACAGGTTCTTACTGGCTTACAGCAAAGCAGAATTATATGCGCACAGGATATAATGAAGTTGAATCCGCCGTTCCACCTTTTTCTTATAAATGGAAATACACAGCTCAAAAAATTTTTCACTCTCCAGTTTTAGCAGGAAGAAATTTATATATACCCTGTGAAGATGGATGTGTATATTTAATCGAAAGTAGAACTGGCGTCTTTAAAGAAAGATTCACTTTTAGCTCACCAATATTCTCGTTAAATATTATGGGGAGATACTTAATTGTTGTTAGTAAAGATGAATTAGTTGCATTCGACAGAAGCTCAAAATTATTCCTATGGGAATATAAAACAGGCAGCATAGAACAATGCCCTGTTGTTCTTAGCGAAGATACAGTTTTCTTTGCTACTGGGGAAAGTATTACTGCCTTAAAAATATCCGACGGTAGCACTATTTGGAGCAAAGAAGGTAGTTACATTACAGTAGGGGGAGCAAAAAATAGAATAATTGTAACATCAAAGAACAATGTTATGACCTGCTTTAATGGAACAAATGGCGAAATTCTTTATAACGTTAAACTATCAGGTACAATTGTTGGTGCCCCTACACTTTATAATGATTTTGCTTTTACAACCTGCTATATCCAGGAGAAAGAAGGTTATTCCAGTATAATTTGTTTTGATAAAGATGGAGAAAAAGTCTGGAATTACGACATAGAGGAAATAATAACCTCATCTCAATCAATATACAAAGATTACCTTATAATTGGATCAGCCGATGGAACAATTTACACATTAAATAGATTTACAGGAAATCTTATATGGAAATTTAAGACAAATTCACCTGTGCATGTATCTCCAACAATTGCACAAAATATATCATATATAGGATGTAATAATGGAATAGTCTATGGATTAAATATTCAAACTGGAGAAAAAGTCTGGGAAGCCAATTTTGGATTTCCTATATACTCAGAGATCGTCTTAGCGCAGGGTTTCATCTATACAACTGATAATACCGGGGCATTGATTGCCTATGGTAGAGAGTGGGAAAATGTAGTTCCACCAATGTCTCCAGAAGGGCTTAAAGGATATCCAGGAGATAAATGTGTTACATTATTTTGGAGAGTTTCAACTTATGAGCCGGATCTTTCGGGGTACAATGTATACAGAAAAGGTCTTTATGAAGTAGATTTTTCTTTTATCGAAAAACTTGGCATAGTAAACAACTATCAGGATAAAAAAGTAGAGAATGGCAATGAATATAGCTACATTGTAAGAGCTTACGACACTTATGGTAACGAGAGTGCTAATTCAGGACAGGTAACTGTGAAGCCAACTGAGTTATGGGATCCTGTATGGCTAAATTTTAATCCGACAAATGGTGCAATAAGAGGAAATAGCTTTATCGACTTAATCTTAGAGGTAGATGCCTCTAAAGTTACTCAAGGTTTTTACTCAGGCTACATTTATATTGTTCATTCAGGAGACTTGGAAAGCTCAAAACCATTGGAGATCTTAGTTAATGTAGAAATACAAAGAAGCGAAATAGTAAAACCTAAAGCTCCTGAGATTTTAAGCATTACAGCAAGCGATAAAAGAGTAGTTTTAAAGTGGTCAAGCATAGAAAACGCAAAACTCTATAAACTATTCAGGTCGTATGTTTCAAAAGATGAATACCAATTAATAAGTGAATTTCCTGCGAATGTAACTTCATATATAGATGAAGGCGTTAGAAACAAGGTAAGGTATTATTACTCTATTAAAAGCGTCGACCAAAACAATAACGAAAGTGATTATTCCTCAGAAGTTAGTATAATGCCAGAACCATTGCCGGTAACTGTTAATTTAAAAGATAATACAACTATATATGATGCGATCTTTGATTTATCAGGAAGAGCAGATCCTAAAGCAAAATTACTTATTAAGGGTAAGACTGTAAATTTAGACTCAGAAGGATA
Source organism: Caldisericota bacterium (assembly GCA_052034135.1). Taxonomy (GTDB): domain Bacteria; phylum Caldisericota; class Caldisericia; order UBA6126; family JAGPKI01; genus JAGPKI01. The sequence goes on from JBPOJC010000041.1 coordinate 6,626, forward strand.
CTTTAAAACAACCGTTGGAGTGCCAGTGGGCAATAGCATCATAGATATTAAAGCTTACGATACTGATGGTAACTTACAGGAATTAAAATTAAATGTCAATTACTTAACCAATTTCCTAAAGATGGAACTCAAAGTTAACTCCAAAATTGTATTTATTAACTCGAAAGAATGGCCTTATGAGCTGGACGTGCCACCAAAAATTTATAATAATAGGACTTTTGTTCCTTTAAGATTTTTAGCAGAAACAATTGGAGCAGAGGTCTATTGGGAGCCAACTGAAAAGAAAATAACTTACAAAAAGGGTGGAACAACCATTGAGCTCTGGATTGGAAAAAAGATTGTTAGTATAAATGGTAAGGAAACTCAAATTGATGCAGAACCATTTATTGAAAATGGAAGAACTCTTGTACCGCTTAGATTTATTACCGAGCCACTCGGTGCAGAAGTTATCTGGAACGACAAAGACCGCTCTATTCAACTAAACTTTAAGTTTTAAGGTATTTCCTCCATCATCATAAGTGAGCATCTTATTAGCGACGAAGGGGCTCCGACCCCCTGTCACCCTGAGGAGCATAATTTCAGCGATGAAGGTCCAATACACCCACACGTCTTCCTGAGGGAGCGTATCTTGTATTTTGCTCCCGAAGGAACTCCTCTTTTCGCTTCATTTTGTGTCTCAAACCCAGATGTGAATAAAAAAATGATTAGAAGAGGAGATTCCTCAGGACATATGCAAAAAGATGCACTTCGGAATGAATGTGGGTGGTGTCATTCCAAGCGATTGCGGGAATCCAGAGAGTTTAGAAGTATGTTTAGAAAAATTGGTCTGGATCCCCGATAAAAGATTTCGGGAAAGACGATAAAGACAAAAAAAGGAGATTCCTCAGGACATATGCAAAAAGATGCACTTCGGAATGAATGTGGGTGGTGTCATTCCAAGCGATTGCGGGAATCCAGAGAGTTTAGAAGTATGTTTAGAAAAATTGGTCTGGATC
>JBPOJC010000028.1:0-9154 GCA_052034135.1 Caldisericota bacterium
TTATCTGTGTAAAAAGGATTTTCACGGTCAAGGTTTAGTTTAATGAGTTTTCTCTTAAAGACTCCTACATCTTCACGAATTTTCTCCACTAAAACAAATGTATAATTCTGATAATCAGGCGTGAATACGAAAAATGGATATTGGACCACTCTTTCAAAGTATGCTGGAAGCTCTCTTATAATTGAACTTGAGGAACTTTTTAATTTAATTAGGAAAATTTGTAATTTCTTATCGTAATTTGCAATTGTAAAGATTTCTTCAACTAACTCTTTATCCTTATCCTTTAAGTTCCAGACTTCTTTTCCTCTATAATCAGTGGTCAAAGTGTTATATCCTAAGTTTTTGAATAACTCGTACACCTTCTCAGGGCTATCCATCTTAGGAATATGTTCTTCCATAAATTGAGTAATTTCATCCATCTTTTAGTTCCTTCTTATGTAATAAAGTCTGCACAGATAAGTTTTAGCTTTTCCTCTTCGAATTGTATAATCTCTTCCTCTCTTCCATTATTTATAGGTTTATCCTTAAAGAATTCATTAAGCTCTTTTATTAATATGCGCCAATTTTTAGTATTTTTATAATTCCTCCAGATTCTTCTAAGCTCACTCTTTCTCTTTTTCGTAAGAGTTATATTGTTTAGACTATTTATTATGTTCTCAATCACTTCTTCTTTTGAACCCTCTTCGTCAATATACTCTCTTTTTATGTAGTCAAGTTCATCTCGCATATCTCTAAAAGTTTTATCCATATTACCTTGGTTTGGTCTAATATAAGTGGCTATTAAGTTTTCCGAGAAAACTCTCTTAATTTCCTCAATAACTTTGTTATGAATCTTAAATATATCTAATCCATCAGGAATAACTCTCTGCTCATCTTGTTTGCAGGATATAAATTCTAATATCTCTGTTTTGTTGGTTATGAATTTATCATTAATTGCATCATAAAGGTACCAGAAGTGGTAATCCTCATCGTACTTGTAGTAAAAAAAGATGCCTCTAATTCCTTTGTTTTTTCTCAATCCACTTTGAATCCCCAAAGGAATTGATTCGCAATAATCTTTTAATTTCTCCAGTCCAAAATCTTTAAGAGGTTGCCAGAATAATTCTCCACCACCAAATTGTTCATCTTCAAGTTCTTTTAATGCTTTGTCTTTTTTATCCTTACTGTCTCTTAAATCCTGAATTATTCCAAAAACCTTTGGATTAATTATTTCACCAAGAACAGACGCATCAAGCCCTATTGTATCATTAATCATTTCGATTTTTCCCTGAAGTACTTTAACAAGCTCCAAAAGGCTTTCTAATTCCTTTTCAGGATAAAAGTTATAAATATAAATTTCATCATAAGGGGAGCCAATTCTATCAATTCTTCCTGCTCGTTGAATCATTCTTACTGGGTTCCAATGCAGATCATAATTTATAACGATTCTTGCCTTCTGAAGATTTTGTCCTTCTGAAAGAATATCCGTGGATAGAAGAAGACTCGTATCTGAATTTAAGAAATTATCGATAATTTCTGTTCTCCTGTCAGTTGAAAACCTTCCTGTTACTTTGGCAATTTTTTTATCGAATCTTTTTAGAAAATCATTATCATTGGTAATTGAGCTATATATGTAATCGATTGTGTCAGCATAAGACGAAAATAATAGAATTTTACCAATATCTTTTAATTCAACGAGTTTATTTTTGAGCTCTTTGAGCTTGGCATCTCTCTCTTCATCTATGTTATCTACAAGGGTCTTTATGCTTATAAAGGTATCAATATCACTGCCTAAATCATTTAAAAACTTGTCTCTATCAAATTCATTGAGATTTATATCTTCTAAATATTCATTTAATTCTTCCGGATAAATTAAATCTTCGTCAAATTCATCTTCCAGATAAGACATATATTTATCGTAAAATTTCTTTCTTAATATTTTACCCTTAACAAAAAACTCTTTAAATTTGTTTAGGAAATCTATTTGGTGTTGAACACTTTTCCTAAATGCTTCTATACTACTTTCTAATCTTTTAAGAAGGATAATCTGTAATATTCCTGCAAGGGCTTTCATTCTTCCCAATTTCATCTGATCAATCTCTCCAACAATTTTGTATTCCTCAAGTCTATAATATGTAAGCTTTAACTCATTTTCTATTTTATCTGCAATTTTATAATAAAGGCCCTGATAGGCTTCATTAAGACTATAATTTATCTCGAAGAGTTCTCTATTTGGAAAGTTAATTTTTACTAAATTACCATCTTTATCTCTGTATTCTGCATCTGGATAATTATCTTTAATGTATTGCCTTGTTCTTCTTATTGAGATTATCTGTAAAATATCATTCAATGGCTTAATATTACCTCTATCAGCTTTTTGAAACTGTTTCTCTAAATCAAATATTCCTTCCTTTGAAAAAATACTCTTGTTATATTGAGTAATAAGCATAAGTTGAAAATAGAAATCCCAATAGCTATTATTCATTGGTGTTGCAGTGAGGAGGAGAACTTTTGGCTCGGATAGTTCACTTGCTCTTTCTATTAGCGTAAATAGTCTCTCATATCTATTAGTATTTGAATTTCTAAAGTTATGAGATTCATCCACAACGATTAAAGCTATATTTTTTAATTTAAGATTAAGTTTTCGCTCTAAATTTTCAAAGCTAAAATCTTCACGTCCGAGTTCTTCATGATGAATAATGTTTTCAGAAACACCGATATCTTTTAACGCTGGTCTCCATAACAATTCATCAACAGAGGCAGGGCAAACAACAAGGAATTTTCTTCTCTGGTAAAAACTAAAATCCTCAATTACTTTCTTTGCTATCCAGGTTTTACCTAATCCTACTGAGTCAGCCACAAGTACGCCATTGTACGTTTTTAGTCTAGAATATATTCTTTTAACAGCATCTTCCTGAAAATTTGTTAAATCAACTTCGCTTGGTGGCAAGACTGTCTGAATATCATTACCAAATTCAAAATTAATGTCATCTTTTTGTAGTTCATACAGAGTTTTAATGAATATATCAAAAGGAAGGTATTCTTTAGTTCCAAATTTTGATTCGTCAAAAATTTTTAAAAACTCATCTTTGAAATCACTTGATTTAGCCCAAAACTTTTCAAACCACTCGTCTCTTATATATTTTGCATGCGCTTCATCCAAAACTGCGTTAAGCTCTGTATTGGACGTAAACCCTGAATAAGTAAAATTACTTGATCCTACAATTGCCAATTTATCGAAAATGTAAGCTTTACCATGTAGGAAGCCTTCATCAAAGAGATGTATTTCCGTTTTTTCACTCTTTAGAAAATTAATTAATGATTCTACGGCTTCTTTTTTATCACGTTCAAAAGGTTCATCCTCCAAATCCTTTCGGAAATTTTTCTTGTAATCTACTGCTGGCTGGAAAATGTCTGGTTTCTTCTCTGGTGTTTCTGGTGAAGTGCCAATCAGCAACCTGAATTTATTTGCATTTTTAAGTGAATCTTTGATTAATGCAAAACCTGCTATATTAAAATAGGCACTTGCAATGTCGATACTTTTCTGTTCCTTTAAGATTTTATTCAGCTCTTCAAAAAGCTTTAAAGTCTTATTATCGATAATAAGACTTTCAGGTCTATACATATATTTACCTCTAAGTTATTTTATCAATTTATAGAAAGAAATAGTTTAAAGTCAATATGTATGTCAGTGTCCTCGTAAATCTAAACACCACTTCCATCACAAGTAGCAGTGTTTAGGTATGAAAAGCCCTCTCTGCAGGAAGAGAATTTTAGATTGTGTCTGATAGCTTCATTCCTCGCTAATTCTATTAGACTCAGCCTTAAATCTTTTGGTAAATATAGTGAATTTCCTTCTCTTTCCTTGTAAATGGTACTATATTTTTCTTTTAAGTGTGGAAAGGCTTTAGTAATCCGCGCCATTGAGTCAAATCTTGGTTTAAAAGTTGAGACTATTACCTGGTCTATATACTTTGCACATTTTTCTATTACATCGCAAATATTATCCTGATTATCAGTTATTTCTGGAATTAGTGGGTCAAGCCTTAAGGAAGTGCGGATTTTAGCTTTTTTTGCCTCTTTCAAAGCCTCTAACCTATCTTTTGGTTTAGGGGCATATGGCTCTAATCTATTGGATATATTTTCATTGAATGTTGTAATTGTTACAGATATGGCACTGTTCATTTTTTGAAGTATATCAATATCTCTAATAACTATATTGGATTTGGTGGTTATTATCACTCTAAATTGTTCGTTTTAAGAATCTTCAGTATTTCTCTTGTTAACTCTTTATCTTTTTCAATTTCTGGATAAGGATCTGATGAATTGCTCATAGCTATGAGGGCATTGTCAGGAATTTTAGTTAAGTCTCTTATAATCCTCGTTATTGGATCAGCTTTAACTCTTAAGTGAAATGCATTTGGAATAAAGGAGGTAATGTAGCAATATAAACATCCGTAGTTACACCCAGTATAAGGATTTAGTGATAATTTGTCTGGACAACTGCAAAGTTCACTATTCCATGGGTCAAATGGTCTTATAATATCTGTTGTACTCATATTATTATGGGTTTAAATATAGCACAAATTGTTAATTTTTTTTAAGATAGGAAAGTGGAATGGCATTTGATGTTTTCATTCTGAAATTTCGGTATTGTAGCGCTTGTCGTACTCCGTCATCGCAAAAGTACAGCATTTTCGCACATTTCCTGAGGAATATGAGTATTTTACGCTTCAAAAAGAGGAGATCCATCATTCGTGGAGAAGACACTCCCTCATGGTGATTGGGGAGGCTTGAGTTCCTTCGGTCGCAGAATACGCTCCCTCAGGAAGATGTTGTGTGGTTGGAGATCCTTACGAGGCAAGATACGCACCCTCAGGAAGACGGGGAGGATGGTCATTCTGAGCGTAAGCGAAGAATCTCCTCGTTTACCTTTTCAGTGTAAAACAGACATTCTTGTCTGTTCTTTCTTCTCCTTTTTATTCATATTTGTGTTTGACGAACTTTAGATGAGGAGTTCCTTCGGTCGCAAAATACAGATACGCGCCCTTTACTTTTTCGTCATTCTGAGCGAAGCGAAGAATCTCCTCATTTAATCTTTTCAGTGTAAAACAGACATTCTTGTCTGTTTTTTGTCATTCCCGAAATCTTTTATCGGGAATCCAGATCAATTGTATTCTTTTGTATTTTAGAGTGACAGAATTGTCATTTTTACCCCACTTATATATATGGAGGGTTTATTTTTACACATTTTGCATGAGGTAGAAATATGGAACTACCCTTAGTATTCTGGATTCCCGCTTTCGCGGGAATGACACAAAAAAGGAGTTCCTTCGGTCGCAGAATACGCTTCCTCAGGAAGACGGGGAGGATGGTCATTCTGAGCGAAGCGAAGAATCTCCTCATTTAATCTTTTCAGTGTAAAACAGACATTCCTGTCTGTTTTTTGTCATCCCCGAAATCTTTTATCGGGGATCCAGACCATACTTCTAAACTATCTGGATTCCCGCTTTCGCGGGAATGACAATAAAAATCATGGGAACGACGAAAGGAAAATGCAGGAATGACGAGAAATAAATGCCTGAATGACACGCAAGGAGACTCTTCGTCAGTTGCAGATAGGCTTCTCTCAGGGTGACGGGGGTGGTTGGAGCCATTCGTCGTTCTGAATACGCTTCCTCAGGATGACCCACCCAACCGTCATTCCGAAGTGCGGTATTATCGCACAAGTCCTTAAGGAATCTCAGTATTTCGCATTTCCATCATTGCAAATGGTAGGTCTATGTTTATTTTTGCATGCGACGGCAAAATGAGGAGTTCCTTCGGTCGCAAAATACAGATACGCGCCCTCAGGATGACGGGGATAGGGTCATCCCCGAAATCTTTTATCGGGGATCCAAGTAACATGTCATCCCCAACTTGATTGGGGATCCAGACCAATTTTTAAAATTCTTTTATTTAAGAGTGACAAAATTGTCATTTTTGCCCCACTTATATATATGGAATATGGAGGGTTTATTATTTTTTGTTATTTCTTCCGTCATTCTTAGCGATTGCGGGAATCCAGATTCTGCTTTCAAAAATTTATTTCTTTTTTCCTTCCTTTTCATTGACTTTTATAAATATTGGTTTAACTTATAGTAAAAGATACAGTATTTAGAAGGTATTAAAGCTTTTGAAAATTTTAATGGAAAGGGAGTATTTTAATTTAAATGGCAAAGAGTAATTTTAATTTTGTTTCTTCCTTCCACAAGCAGAGAGAGAGAGAACAGCTTTAACTCCTCTCTAAACCAGAGTATCCTTATGAGTGATGCTTTTAATTTTCAAAGAGTTATTATTTCTTTAATTCTTTCACTTCTACTTATTATTACATTCTGTATTCCTATTTCTTTCGTTAGAGCTTTTGCTTCTCCTCTAATGGGTATGGGTAAGATTTACCCTTTAACTCTTGGAACCGAAGGAGATAATGAAGCAGGTATAAAAGGATATGATTATGAATATGCTTATCTTAAGACATCAGAATGGACTACTCTAATAGGAGATTTAGAAGATGGTAATTCTATGCTAAGGATAGATTTGGTTAATATACCAGGAACTGGAATTAATTTAGAATTTGGTATAACTTACAATTCATTTAATTCTTCCTTAAATATTGGATTGGGTAAAGGGTGGACATCTGATCTACACCAATCAGTTTATGAAGACCCACTTACTCATAATGTAACATATGTGTCAGGTTCAGGAGCAAAGTTAATATTTGAATATGATACTGAAAGCGGTAAGTATAATAGCCCTAAAGGTTTCTCTGGAGAATTAATTAAGAAAGTTGATGGTACTTATGAAATAAAGACAATTGGTAAAGAGAAACTAACATTTAGTAGTGATGGTAAATTAAGAAGGATGGAAAAGTGTGGTGGAGGTAGCTATGAGGTAGATTATGATGCTTCTGGTAGACCCTCCTCTATGATTGATACAATATCAGGAAGGAATATTACTTTAACCTGGGATGTGACAGGTAAACTAACAGAAGTTAAAGATTCAATGAATCAAACTTGGACTCTTAACTATTCAGAAGATGGTAATAAACTATTATCAGTTACTAAACCAGATAATACTTTAACAACATTTAATTATAGTGAAGACTATAAATTAACAGAACAGGTTGACTTTGAAGGGCATAGTTACCAGTTAGGTTATTATACTGAAGGAGCAAATTCTGGTAAATTAGAAAGCTGGACTGATCCATCAGGTGCTGTTACCTCATTTAACTATGAAACTAATATAGGAGGTTGTGAAAAGAAAACAACATTAACGGATGGAGAAGGTAGAAATACATTTTACTGCTTTGGTGAATCAGAACATTTAGAAGAAGTATCAGAGGTTAGTGGTAGTACTAAAATAAGTTTCGGTGAAGAGAAGAAGAGCAAAGAACCAATAACTTTAATCTCACTGAATGATGAAAAATTTGTTATCTATAAAGACAGAGCATTTGCAACACCGAGAATCTTTGCTGAATTAATAGGTGCCAGAGTTGATTGGATAGAGAGCAATGATCCTAATCTCACTGCTATAATAACTATTAATTTCCCTGTTGAGATCTTTGGAAAACAGTTCGATAAACCATCTATAAATTGCTTTTTAATTAGAGACTTTGAGACTCAACGTATTATTCAAAAATACTGTATAAATAGGACTGATTATTATTTTATTCATGCACCTCAAAATAAAGAAGATAGAACGCTCATTTCTTTGAGAGGAGTCCTAGAACCTTTATTTGAACTTCAATACAAACCTGAAACAAGGGTAGTAGAAATCTACTATAATCCCTTCTACAATAGAGTAAAATTTCTTCCTCAAAGCTCTGAAATTATAATTAATTATGAATTACATAAGCTAAATAGTGGATTAATTAAGCAAAATAAAGAAGTATTTATTTCTTTAAGAGAATTCATTGAATTGATTAGCGGAAAAATAGATTATAATCCAGCCTCTCAATATAATAGTCCTGAAATAGTAATAAAACCAGCAAATATTAATAAAGAGATAAGGATTTATCCTAAAATAGATAAAGCAATCTTAATAAATAGTGATTCTCAAGAGAAAAGAGAGATTACTTTTACAAAAAGTATGATTAATAAGAATGGTTCTTACTTTATTGGGTTAAATGATATAATCTCTATATTGGAAGCAGAAAAACATACTTATTTAGATTCAGAAATAAATACTTACTTTAATTTTGAGTTTTAGAACTGGAACTGCAAAAATTAAGAATGGAATGCAGAACTTAACAATTGATTACTCAACTGATCCAAAAGGAAGGATATTATCAATGAGTTGTAACGAAATTGGTGACTATAGTGGAGAGCTCTTCTACACATTTGATAGCTTGGGCAATACTTCTGCCTTAACAGATAGTCAAGGAAATGTAATTGTTGGATACCTGTATGACTTAAATAATGGAGCAATTAAAAGTGAATACAATCCTCAAGGAATAGATAATCCATATAAAGGTGGTGGGAGAGAAAGAACTCTTTCAATAAAACCATGGGAGCCAATAGTTTTTGATATACCTGAAAGAGGAATGTGGGCATTAAGAGAAACATTTACATCTGTTTATATTGGAGACTGGGGAACATTTGCAGGAGCAGGAAACTGGAGTATTGGTGTAGGAGATGAGATAAAACCATGTGGATGTCCGCCCGGCTTCATATTGGCTTGTTGCGGAATATATAAAAATACAAAAACAGGTGAGTATTGGCAAGATTGGTGGGTAGTTGGTGGCTCTGACACTATACCTAAGGAAAAAAAATGATAGCATCCTTGAAATTATTATATGTACTTGCATAAATCCATCAAAAGGAAGTGTGCCTACAAAGCATATATCTTTTAATAACAAAGGGGGTGTAGACAATTATGCTTAAATTCAGATTGCTTAAGTTATTAGTTTTGGTGGTTGTTATATGTTCAGTGTCAAATTATTGCAATATAGGTTATAGTAATTTGTACGATATGAATTTAGAAAAAAACAACATTACGAAAAGACTAAACGGAAACTATTGCCATTCAGAATTTATTATTTCTATTATTGACGATGAATTTTTCTTCAGAGGATTGAAATGTGGAAAAATAGATGTTTTAATTATGCCCAATGGAAAGGCTCTCAAATTGAGTAATA